>PMJA01000269.1 GCA_003158415.1 Methylobacter sp. | reverse complement strand
GCCTATCTGACCATCGGCGATACGCTTACCTACTCCACCTATAGCTATATCCTGGCGGCCTTGCAAGAACTGTTGCCGACCTTGCCGCAGCGCACCTTTCCGGGCATCACCAGCTATGCGGCGGCAGCGGCAGCAATGAGTTGGCCGCTAGGCGAAGGCAAGGAACGCACCTTGATTTTACCGTGCCCGGAGGATGCAGCCAGTCTGCGCCGCGACATCGAAACCCATGACATTATCGTACTGATGAAAATAGGCAAGCGCCTGCCCTGGGTACTGGATTTATTGCGTGACTTAGGCATTGCCGAACACTGCGCTTTTGCCCGTCGCATAGGCCTGGTGGATGAAATGCTGTCCACCGATGTAGGCGGTTTAAACGCAACCGACGCGATGGGTTATCTCGCCACGTTGCTGATTCGTAAAACACCCAGAGAGAAAAGACATTCACGTCAGGCTATCCTGCCTGACGCCCTTCGGGTAAATGCAAATCTGTTCCAGACAGATTTGTGCCGGAATCCAGGCTACATGGACGTATTTGAGATCGCCATCCCTGGCACTGTATACCCGCTTCCCGGCGGGTATAACGACATTCGCGCTTTTGTGTATATCGATGAACGCCGAGCATGGGATGACTAATGCCGGAATCTAAATGGTGATGACATGAACTTAACCCCCGGCATCTGGCTAGTCCGCCCGGACAGCGAAGTGCTGGCGGCGCTGTTGCAAAACCGTCTGGGCGGTACGCTTTATCGGCCTTGGCTGGACAGTTCCAGCACGCAAAAAGACCAGTTCGCCGCCGCCTATCGCTTACACCGGCAGTGGATTATGATAGCGGCCAGCGGCATTGCCGTGCGCTTTCTGGATGGCTTGGCGCAGGATAAACACAGCGATCCGGCGGTGGTGGTGCTGGATGAAGTTGGGCGTTTTGCCGTTGCGCTGCTGGCCGGTCACGAAGGCGGCGGCAATCGGTTGGCTTATCAGGTCGCCAATGCCGTCGGCGCGGTGCCGGTGATTACGACCGCGACCGAGGCGTTGAAACCGTTGGTGGTGGGCATAGGCTGCCGTAAAAATGTGCCAATGGAACGCATAGCTGCCGCCGTCCGGCTGGCTTTGGGACAGCGTGACATCACAGAAATACGCGAGCTTGCGACGATAGACTTGAAAGCCGACGAGCCGGGCTTGCTGGCGTTTTGTGAGCACTACCAGCTGCCGCTACGGGTTTTGAGCAGCGCAACGGTGGCGGCGCGGGCGTGGGTGACGCAGCCTTCGGACTGGGTACACAAAAACGTGGGCTTGCCCGGCGTCTGTGAACCTTGCGCCTTGATCGCCAGTCCGCGCGGTCGGTTAATCGTGCCCAAGACGGCGTTGGATGGGGTTGCCGTGGCGGTGGTGGAGGATCTTATTTATCACGAAGAAAAATAATTAGCTTCGCGTCCTTCGTGGTGAGTATAGTTGTCCAAAAAAGCGTTGTTCCCGGCACAGGAACATCTGGCTTCATGTTTTTCGTGGTAAAAAATATAATAATAGGGGTTAATAACAACATGAAAGGTGTATTAAATTTAGTTTCAGTAGGCCCAGGCTTTGCCGATTTGATCGTCCCCCGCGCAGTAACAGCGCTACTAGACAGCGACGTCATCGTCGGCTATGAACTGTATTTGCGCTGGATAGAGCCGTGGATCAAGGATAAGGAAATCCACATGCCGCCGCTGACGCAGGAGCGCGAACGCGCCTTGCTGGCGATAGAAAAAGCGCGTAGCGGCGCGAAAGTGGCGTTGATTTCCAGCGGCGACATAGGCATTTATGCGATGGCGGCACTGGCTTTCGATGAAATGCGCGACGATGACGAATACGCTGTCAACGTCATCCCCGGCATCACCTCCGCCAATGCCTGTGCCTCGCTTTTGGGATCGCCATTGTCGCACGACTTCGCCACGCTGAGTCTGTCGGATTTATTATGCCCGTGGGATTGGATAGAACAGCGCGCCCAGCATATCGCGGCAGCCGATCTGGCCTGCGTGCTGTATAACGTGCAAAGTGCAGGCCGTGCGCAAGGCGTGTATCGCATTTTGGCGATCATGCTGGCAGCCAAGTCGCCGAAAACATTGTGCGGCGTGGTGCGTAACGCTTACCGGCCCGGCCAGGAAGTCAGCATCCATCATTTGGAAGATCTGCCGTCCTTGCAGTTTGATATGCTCACCACCATCGTGATCGGCAACCGATTTACCCAGCGTAAACGACAGTTTATCTATACGCCGCGCGGCTATAACGCCTGGGAATCGCCTGCCGTCGCAGCGTCGGCAGCGCAGGCCGTGCCCAAAGATGCGCTGTGGATATTTTCAGGCACCAGCGACGGCAATGCGCTCGCCAGAACATTGGCCGCGCAAGGCTATCCGGTCGTGGTCTCCACAGCTACCGGCTATGGCGGAGAGCTGGCGGCCCAGGACTGCCCCGGCGTGACCGTCTGGGCGGGACAATCCGGCGTGGAAGCGCGTAAACAGTCCTTGCAGCAACACCGGGCTCAAGGTTTGATCGACGCGACCCATCCTTACGCCAGCCTGATGTCGGAACAATTGATGGGCTTGTCGCAAAGCTTGGGCCTACCCTATTTGCGTTATGAACGGGCCAGTTCCTATACGCCCGATACCGGATTGTTATGCAATTCCTTGGAACAGGCCTCTGAGCAAGCTATAACCTTGGGCAAACGCATCTTTCTGTCCACCGGCTCCAAGGACTTAGCAACCTTTATTAAAGCGCCCGGCGCGGATGCGGTCGAATGGTTTGTACGCGTGACGCCGGAACCGGAGTTCATCCAACGCGCCATCGATTTAGGAATACCGCGCAGCCATATTTGCGCCATGCAGGGGCCGTTTTCGCAGGCGTTTAATGAGGCATTGTGGCGCGATTGGAAGATCGATTGCGTCGTCACCAAGGATTCCGGCGATGTCGGCGGCTATCAGGCTAAAGTCACCGCGACCCAGGCGCTGGCTATTCCATTGCTGGTCATTAAGCGTCCGCAACTAGCCTACCCGCTGATGACGTCGACGTTCGACGCCGTATTACAGCACGTACAAACATGGCCGCACTCTGCATGAATGACTTGATCCCCGTTACCATCGTCACCGGTTTTCTAGGCTCCGGTAAAACGACCTTGCTGGGTAATCTAATTAAAGCCAGACAAAATAGGCGTCTTGCCTTGTTGATCAACGAGTTTGGCGAGGTCGCCATCGACGGCGTGTTGATGCGCGACAGCGCCGATGGCGACGCGCATATATGCATACACGACTTCCCTTACGGCCTGATTGCTTACGGCGACGACGAACGCTTTGTGCCGACTTTGCTGGCGATTGCTGAACGCCGCGCGCAAGTCGACCATGTCCTGGTTGAAACCTCCGGCTTGGCTTTGCCGACGGCGGTGATGGAACTGTTGCAAACGCCGGAATTGGCGCAGCACTTCATACTGGACGCCACCTTGGCCGTAGTTGATACGCCGTTGTTGCTGGTCGATGAGTTCGATGGAGATCCAGCGCAAACCGGCCCGCAAGCGGCGGTAGCCGACCTGTTTGAGCAGCAACTGGAATATGCCGATGTCGTGGTCTTAAATAAAATCGACGATCTGGATGACGATGCGCTGCTGGCCGCCGAAACGCGCGTCCGGGCGCGAGCGCCCAAAGTGCGTTTTCTGGAACTGGCGTATCAGGCGAAACTGGACAGCCGTCTGGCTCTAGGCTTGCGGCTGCATCAACCGACCCTGCCCGCGCAGGGTCACCGCTTTACACCGATAGCGTCCATGCCGACCGACAACGCCCGACCTCTAAGCAATCAAGGCCTGGTTGACGGTCATGCGCATTCCGGCCTGGCAAAGCACAGCCACGGTCTGGCGACGCATAAGCATTTTCATGAACAAGATCCCGGCTGGTTATCGTTCGTGCTGCGCAGCCCCGACCCGCAACAGCCGGAAGCGCTGAAAACAGCGCTCACCGAAACCGCCAAGGCGGAACCTTTGTTACGCATCAAAGGTTTTATCCTGACCGGCAATAAAGAAGACGCCCTGCTCGTGCAAGGAGTGCGCACCCGCATGGTCATCAGCGACTATACGTCCAAAAAACCGGCGCAGGCGTCCGAAATTGTTTTTATCGGTTATCATCTGGACAGAAAAAAGGTGGCAGCGCTGTTGTCGCGGTTGACGGAAACGCAGTGGCAATAAAACTATACTATATTGATTGAGAATGATTTGTGTTTAGATATTGGCGCATATATAATCGATACTACTTTGCTGTTCATGAGGGATTATCAGACCCAATGTTAAACAGGATGAGAACTTCAAAAATCCTATTATTGTGCGCCACATTCTTTGTTGCTACAGCTAATGCTGATGAAGCCAATTACCCGGAACTAAATGACAGTGACGAAATCTCGCTAATGAGAACATTGTCCGATCTTGGCTTGCATGACATGAAAAATGAGCGCTGGAATATCTATGCACAGGGAACTTTTATTTCGCAATGGCAACCCGCTTTTCCAGCGGCTTACACTAATTTAAACGGTACGCCCAATTCATTAACCAATAAAGCCGATAACAGCTTTACCGGAACGGTTACGCCTTATTTGGGCTTTAAAGGCTGGAAAGGCGGAGAATTTTATTATTCGCCGGAAATGATAGCCGAATCGCCGCTTTCCAATTTAAAGGGTGTCGGTGGTAGTATTCCGGATTTTGAGCTGCAAAAAACAGGCTCGGAAAGCGCGATCTGGTATACGTCTAGAGCCTATTTCAAACAAACGATTGCACTCGGAGGAACGACCATTGACATTGCCTCAGCGCCTATGCAATTAGCGGGTACTGTAACCAGCCGTCGCCTTGTTGTTTCCGCAGGCAGGCTTAGCGTTATCGATATATTCGATAAAAATATCTATGCGGGCGATCTACGCCATCAATTTTTTAATATGGCCTTTATGGCCAATGGCGCCTACGATTTTGCCGCCGACGCACGGGGCTTTAGCCAGGGGCTGGCGACCGAATTATATTATGATAACTGGGCCTTACGTGCGGGTCGATTTGCTATCCCTGTCAGTCCAAACGTGATCAACATGGATTACAATATTTTTGAGCATTATGGGGATCAGATAGAAGTCGAGCATAAGCATGTTATTAATGAGCGGTCAGGGGCGGTCAGGCTGTTGGTCTACAGGAACCGTGCCGACACGGGCAAGTTTAGTGACGCGACTAAGCTATTTGAGGCCAACCCTAACATGAATGGAACCACTTGCACGACCGCGAATTACGGCAATCCCAATGCCAATGCGCCCGATCTTTGCTGGGCTAGAACCACCAACACCAAAATAGGGGCAGGCATCAATATAGAACAAAGCGTTACAGAAGATATAGGCGTATTTTTCAGAGGCATGTGGACGGACGGACTCACCGAAGTGTACAACTACCAGACCGCCGACGACTCGCTCTCGCTAGGCGCTATTATGAAAGGCGGTCGTTGGGGACGGGAAAAAGATACGGCAGGTTTGGGTTATGCCGCCAGTTTTCTTTCCGCATCACACGTCACTTATCTCAATAGGGGCGGCATAGACGGTTTTCTCGGCGACGGCGCGATCACTTACAAACCGGAACAGGTGGTCGACCTTTACTACCAATGCCATGTCATGAAATCGACCTGGGTATCCGCCGATTATCAACATTTAGCTAATCCCGGCTATAACGCAGATCGCGGCCCAGTGAACATTTACGGCGTCAGGGTGCATGTCGAGCTTTAAACAGCGCTATTGATGTTATTGGAAAGCAACAATCGAACGGATTATGCTATAAACCCAAAAAAGCAGTTTGTCCACGAAAGACACGAAAATCACGACATAAAAAAACAGCCTATTTACAATATATTCGCGTAATCCTGCTCCAGCTGCCGGAAATTCAGCGATGACATGAAGCGGCTAAAACTCAGCCAGGACGAAAGCCCCATCAGATCCCTGAACTGCGGCGGCAGAAAGCGGGGGGCGATGACTGTGCCCTCCTCCACCAAATCGACCAGCACTTTCATATCCTCAATCATGGTCTTGCCGCAAAACAGCAAGGGAATCCTATCCGGCTTGCCTTTGCTGACCGCCAGACGCATGAAATTATAAGTCAACACGAAACCTTTAATATAGGTCAGGTCTTTTGTGAACGGCAAGCCATCGGGACTGCTGCCTCTAAACACCCGGCTACTGAGGGTGTAGCTATCTTCCTCATCAAGCCCTTTGTCTCTGAAAAAAGCAAATATCTCCATAAAATCCGCGCCTTCTTCCGTCAAGGTAATGGCGCGCACCCGGTTAATCAGGGTCATGAGCCGGTTGGGGGTGGAACTTAAGGTTAATATCTCCATCAACACCGCCAAGCCTTCTTGTGTGACCGTCGCGGAAGGCGGCCCTTTGCCCAGAAAAGTGCAGTAAGGCTGAGCCAAGCCATTCAAGGTCGTACCTAAATGCACCCATATCTCATGGACTTCAAGCACCCTCAGATCACGCATATTAAATAAGGCATCCGCGCGTAATTTGATGTAATCGGTACCCGCAGCGGCATCGGCCAATATGCCGTCGCTAATCATGGCGCGCAACCCATCACCTGGAAATACGCTTTCTATTTTTTCGTTAAGAATAGCTACGGCGTCTTTTGCATTGATCGTCTTGGCTTCTTCGGCTAAGAAATCCAGCTGCACGAGCTGGGACAGTGTGGCTTCCATCATGCTTCCCAGAGTGGCGATGGTCGGGTCGCCGACATGGAACACATCTTGAGAGGAGCCGTACAGTTCCTGTGAAATATTGGAAAAAGTCATCGTTCCCCTGGCCTCAAGCATACGCACAACATCCTGATACTCGCGGCAAATCCGGCGCATGATAACGCTGAGCGGATTGAGTTGGCCCAGTTTACGCACCAGATCACGCTCAATCTGATAGAACTCGGTTTTTTTTTCGTCGGGGTCAAAACCTAGCGGACGGTTTTGATAATAAGCGGTCGTAACTTCGGGCGGTTTCTGGCATTTAGTTTTAAAAAACTCCTGTTTGATACCGTCATCCCATTTGATGGCATCAAGTATACGGATCGGTTGTTGCGCTTTGACAATCCTATCCGATAGCGCTTTAACTTCAGTTAGATAAGTCGATGGTTTAACAATTTTTTTAGTCATGTCCAGGTCATCCGTTAGCTGTGTATCGTTGGTATGGCGACTAGCGCTTATAGATATAGCAGAACCAAGCACAGTATATCAAGCAATTAAACAGACCCGCTGCTTTTAAATGCTGTAAAGGCTATATTTGATATCACAAGAAAAAATTGAACGCACTTAAGATTACTTTAAGACTTAATGGCGCAAAATGGCGCAAAATAGCCCCAACAATGTTGGAGAGATCAAACATGAACAAGCATCCATTTAAAAAAACGACGATTAACGAAGACAGCGCCATTGCCTCAAGACGCAAGTTTCTTAAACAGCTGGCTTGCGGGTCTTTGCTGGCCATGAGCGGATCCGGCGTTGCCACGGCGGCCGTCCGACACGTTATTTATCCTGCGGGGCACGGGCACGGCCACCACCATCCGCATGAACGGCCAAGCCACAGCCTCGCCCGATCTATCTATTCGAACTTCTTTAGCAGCCGTTCCCCTGCCCCAATATCGGATCTGCATACGCCCGCCTATAAAACGCTGTCTTTCGAACATACGCACACCGGCGACAAATTAAAGTTAACTTATTTTGAGCAGGGCAATTATATTAAAGGCGCACTGCAAGAAATAAATTATCTGCTGCGTGACTACCATACCGACGACATACACCCCATTGATACCGCATTACTTGATCAGTTATTTGATCTAAAACAATCGCTAGGCGTTAATAAACCTTTTCANNTTTCACATGCAAGGCCGGGCGATAGATATACGGCTGGAGGGCGTACCAACCAAAATGATCAGAAACGCCGCGCTGGCGATGGCGCAAGGCGGCGTAGGCTATTATCCGCAAAATGATTTTGTCCACATGGATACCGGCGGGTTCAGAACCTGGTAAGGCCGCTCCCGTGATAACACTTTTGTCAGGACTAAAAGCAATAAACGGCTAAACCATTTAGCCACGTCTCGACTATGATGCCGGTTATTGTATAACAGGTACGGCTGGTATAACGGGCGCTACAGGCGCAGCATTGACACTGGCAAAAATCGACTGATCTGATATATCTTCCGGCTTTTTCAAAGCCTCCAACAACACAGCATCATTACCGTAAATATCAGTATAGAACGCTAAGTTATTGCTTGGGTCGAAAAAAGAGGTAGTATAAACAAACAACACGGGTATCGGTTTTTTCAAGATCACCCGTTGGCTTTTAGTCGTATACAACGCTTGCTGTATGGTTTCCTTGCTCCATTGACTTTTAAGTGCGAATTGGGCCAGAGCATCAGGATTTGCAAGCCGCACACAGCCATGACTGAAATCCCGTCGTGGCTTGCTGAACAGTGCTTGAGACGGCGTATCATGTAAATAAACATCCTCCTTGTTAGGAAATATAAATTTCACCCTGCCCAGTGCATTTTTTTTGCCTGGACGCTGCCTGATTCTGATGGTTCCTTGTTTAAGCCCTTCAATAACCGAACCACTAAAACCGACAACACCGGAAGTCGATGATACCAGTTCCATATTTTCCTGATCCAAATAACCGGGGTTTTGCATTAGCTTGGGCAATATTTCTTGTTTAACGATACTGTAGGGCACGTTCCAATAGGGCATAAAATCAATAAAGAGCATTTCTGCCATCAGCGCCGGCGTTTGGTTTTTCAAAGCCTTGCCGACAACGACTCTCATGCTGGCTATCTCCGAATCAGGCTGGTCTCTATCATCAAATGCCCATAATTGAAAAGCCGGTATATTGACAATAATATAAGGCCCGGCATTGAACTCAGGCAACCACCGTAGCCTTTCCATAGCCAATTCAATTTGCGTTACTCTAAACATTAACGGTACATTGATGGCGTCAACGGTTCCCTTGCCGATAACGCCTTCTGCATTCAGGCCGTGCCGCTGCTGAAACCTTTTAACACCGGTAACGATTTTGCCTGTGTAAAGTGTCGTTTTTCCGACGCCGTTCACCCCCTCGTCAGGCATATCGCCGACAGCCGTTAAAAATCGCTGTAATTCTTCAAGTTGGCGTAGCTGGTCGCCGGGGTTTATGGGTTTTTCCGTGTGTAATTGGAAAGGCGGTGATTTTTTGACCAACAGACGATAAGCGGCTAATGCAGCCTTTAACTTTTGATATTGCTGTAATTTAGGCTCTACTGATAAGGGTAATTGCTTGATAGTGCCCTGTGCCAAACTATTTTTAATTAGAACAGGCAGATCAATCAGCTTTTTTTCCCTTAACTTGAGGTTGTAATTGATTCCCTGCGGATTCACCCTGCCATAATGTAAATCATGAAGAAAACGCAATAACGATAGGCTAATGGCCGTGTCATAGAGCGCCAATTGCTTATAATCATCAGCGGCAAGCTTTAAGGCCGACGGTAATTTTTGATGCAGTGCATCGGTGTCGTAATTCTTTGCAATCAAGCCGTTATCCGCAGCGTTATCCAGCAAATCAAGGACATCACGAATATTTTTTTCTGCCTGGGCATTACCTAGCCATAACAGCTGATCATTTGTCATGTTATAAAGCGCGGCCAAGTCATCCGTGCGATTTATAAAATCCGACCTCAGCAGATAAGGATGATGTTTGGCATCNNAGCCCCCAACATGACTGATTTCTGGGTCGACACTATTTTCTGTAACCTGTATGCCCTCAGCAAGCAGAACTTGCATCGGCAAACTCATAAAAAAAAACACCAGCAATCGGCTTAAAACATAAGTAATCGATTTTCTAAAATCAAGTCTACCCATCCCATTTGCCAATCTGCTTAACTGCATACAACACACGCCCATCTATAGAATAATTATAAAAAATTCATTCTACACTACCTTAATAAGGAAAACCGATGCCCTGCTTAAAATTCTTTAATAGTTAGTCTATCTATGTACGCTGACTTCCAAGGCCTCATCGCCAACAATGGCCGATTCAGTCTTATGCCACCGCACAAGTTCCAATGTTCCATTGGCGTGCTCCACTATGGCGGTGCAGCTTTCCACAAAATCCCCCGTGTTGATATATAAAAACCCATCTATCTCCTTAATTTCGGCATGGTGTATATGCCCGCAAATTACGCCATCCAGATCCCGATCTTTAAGTATGCTGACGATGCTCTCTTCATAATCGGAAATAAACTGAACCACATTCTTGACTTTAAACTTAACGAAAGCGGCCAGTGAAAAATTTGATTGCAGACCCAACCAACGCCTGATTATGCGTAGAAAGCGATTGATCCAAATTAGAAAGTCATAGCCCTCGCTGCCCAACTTGGCCAGCCACTTGTGGCACTGGGCAATAGTGTCGTATTCGTCGCCATGAATAATCAGAAATTGCTTGCCGACAAAAGTGGTATGCACATCTGAATTTTTGACGATTATGTCGCCAAAAACATAATGGTCGTAATCCCTGACGTTTTCGTCATGGTTGCCGGGTATATAGATAACTTGAGTATCATGCCGCGCCTTGCGCAAAATTTTTTGAATCACCGTATTATGATCCCTGGGCCAATACATTTTCTTGGATAGCGCCCAAAAATCAATAATGTCGCCTACCAAATAAAGCTTTTCGCTGTCGTTGTACTTTAGAAAGTCAAGTAAAACATCGGCTTGGCATTGGGTGGAACCCAAGTGTAAATCGGAAATCCAGATGGTTCGATAAATATTAATATTAATAGTCATAATCAAACGCTTAACAATGTATTACAAACACAAGGGGCTTGGACAACGGCGGATTAACCGGTATTTATCGGCTACTCGACGTTCGATATGGGATGTTATCAGAAGTAAATGAAAGTTATGTTACAGCCTTTCTGAGCTGTTGAGCAACCTAAAAAGACCCTACGGTGGACTTAGGAACGTAAGATCAATACGGTAGCAAGCGCTTTGACCGCGACAATCCGGGTTAAAGCGCCGACAGTAGGAATTTTAATAATCAGATAGCCGGGCAATAATCCGCCCGGCTATCATTCGATTATTTCTTTTTGGCGTTACGTTCGTTAACTTCTTTAATGACTTCGTCAGCCACGTTTTTAGGACATGGCAAATAGTGCGAGAACTCCATAGAGAACTGGCCGCGACCTGAAGTCATGGTGCGCAAATCGCCGATGTAGCCGAACATTTCGCTCAACGGTACGTCGGATTTGATACGCACGCCGCTGGCGGCGGCATCCTGTGATTTGATCATGCCACGGCGACGGTTAAGGTCACCGATAACATCACCGACATGATCCGATGGCGTAAAGGTATCGACTTTCATAATCGGTTCGATCAATTGCGGGCCGGCTTTAGGGATAGACTGACGGAACGCCGCTTTAGCAGCAATTTCAAAAGCAATCGCCGAGGAGTCAACCGCGTGGAACGCACCGTCGGTTAAAATAACTTTAAAGTCCAGACACGGGAATCCGGCCAACACGCCTTTATCCAGCATGCTCTTAAAGCCTTTTTCAACAGCAGGCCAGTATTCGCGCGGTACGTTACCGCCGGTAACTGCCGATTGAAACACAAAACCGCTGCCTGGCTCACCCGGCTCAATGATGTAGTTGATCTTGCCGTATTGACCTGAACCACCCGATTGTTTCTTGTGAGTGTATTCGTCTTCCACAGATTTGGTGATGGTTTCACGGTAAGCGACTTGCGGCTTGCCGACGACCACATCAACGCCGTGAGTACGTCTTAAAATATCAACTTTAATATCAAGATGCAGCTCGCCCATGCCTTTCAGGATGGTTTCGCCACTGTCTTCATCGGTTTCAACATGGAAAGACGGATCTTCCTGGATCATTTTACCCAGTGCAATACCCATTTTTTCGGACGCGGCTTTATCTTTTGGTGAAATAGCCAGTGAAATAACAGGATCAGGNNCCGGTTTGCACATTCTTCATGCCCAGAACCGCAACAATATCACCTGCTTGAGCAGATTCCAGCTCGGCGCGGACGTCGGCGTGCATTTCCACGATACGACCGATGCGCTCGGTTTTACCAGTAAAGGTATTCAATACTGACGTGCCTTTTTCCAGCTTACCGGAATAGATACGCAAGAAAGTCAACGCGCCGAAACGGTCGTCCATGATTTTAAACGCCAAGGCGCGTAACGGTTTGTCGGCATCAACAATAGCAAAAGTGCCGGTAGGATTGCCTTCCAGATCCACTTCAGGTTGTGGATTGACTTCGGTAGGGCAAGGCAAGTAATCAACAACGCCGTCCAGAACCAGCTGTACACCTTTATTTTTAAACGAAGATCCGCAGAAAGTCGGGAAGAAATCCAGATGAATGGTGCCTTTACGCAGACAACGCTTAAGGGTGTCAATGTCCGGCGTTTCGCCTTCCAGGTAGGCTTCCATAACGTCGTCAAATTGATCCGATACCTGGTCGATCAATTTTTCACGCCATTCTTTTGTCAATTCGAGCATATCGGCTGGAATATCCTGAATGGTGTAATTCATAGGATCGCCTGAGTTATCCCATACCCACGCTTTTTCGGTCAATAAATCAACCACGCCAGAGAACTCGTCTTCAGTACCGATCGGCAAGGTCATGACCACAGGCACCGCGCCTAATACTTCTTCAACCTGCTTAACCACGCGATAAAAATCGGCGCCGATACGATCCAGTTTGTTGATATAGATAACACGCGCAACTTTAGAGTCATTCGCATAACGCCAGTTGGTTTCTGATTGGGGTTCTACGCCGCCTGAACCACAAAAAACGCCGATGCCGCCATCCAACACTTTCAAGGAACGGTAAACTTCGATAGTAAAATCAACGTGACCTGGGGTGTCGATGATATTAAAACGATAATCCTTCCAGAAACAAGTGGTTGCCGCTGACTGAATGGTGATGCCACGCTCACGTTCTTGATCCATGAAATCGGTAGTGGTTTCGCCGTCATGAACCTCGCCGATTTTATGGATTTTACCGGTCAGCTTTAAAATCCGCTCGGTAGTCGTTGTTTTACCGGCATCGACGTGAGCGAAGATGCCTATGTTTCTGTAATGCGCTAAATCTGTCATGTTTTTACTCTAAAGTTGGGCATAAAAAACTTTTTTGGTGACCACCCTTGAGCATCAACTCAAAGGGGTTCGTACTGGGGCAGCGTGACACCCTGCCGTAAACTACCGTCATTAAACCTCTGACCATAGCGGCAAGGCTTGGATAAAATCGGTCGGATACTCACAGATCGCTCAAAGCCAAGTGGGCAGGCGCTTTAAAAGTCACCATCGCCGCTCACTCGTCCAGCATTGTAAAGCCGACTATTTTAACCTAAAAACGGGGGGAAAAATACAGGAAAACCATGTATTGCATAGAGATGATACAAAAACAGCGTTGTTTACTGGTTTTTCATGGTGTTGCCGCTTACAAAGCACTCAGTTTGCAGGGATTATACACAAGTCCTGTGGATAACTCTGTGCGTTAACTGTTACATCGGATGCTTAACTGCGGTTTTTATTACAGTTTTGTTAAATCGTACAAAAACACGACAACCGAATAGTTCATATAACTATCAATAACTTATAAATTTAAACCCGCCATTAAACCCGACTGTAGCACCGCAATGCAAGCCGTTCTAAGTCATTGATTTTTTCTGTGCACAAACCATTCTAGCCTCGCTCATCCCAGGCTTTATCCATGCGTTTTGCAGAAACCGGATAAGCGGTTTTAAGTTGCTGGGCAAACAACGAGACCCTAAGTTCTTCGATTGCCCAGCGGAACGGATCCTGTTCGGGAATCACCCGATCTTTTTTTGCCTTTTTTTCTACATCTTTCCAAAAACGTATCGCATAACGGCTAACTTCCTGGGTTTTTTGCGAATTATTGTCGAATTTATCCAGGCGGTACTGTATGGCTTTGAGATAACGCGGGATGGCTTTAAGCGGCTGGTAAGGCGTATTGCGTATAAAACCCGCATAAATCAGCAAATCCAGCTGCTCATTTATATCTTTTGCCAAGGGGTCATTGGCCTTTAACGTGCGCTCTATGCCTTTTTTGATAGCGCCGTAAAGCTCCATGATCTCTAGCGCTATTTTCCCGGCCTCATTCGCCACAGCTATCAACTCAGGCTTGTGTTGCTGCAAACTTTGTTCAAACGCCTGCTGGGTGCGCAGGGTTCTGCTCTCGATAAATACGCTGTACAGGATTAAATACAACATATCGTCTTTATACGATGCACTCGTTGCCAGATTTTCGCCGACGGGCATCGCTATAAGCGGATGTTTCGGCAAACGATTATAACTGAGTTCAGCAGCGGCCGACTGCGGCATGTTTTTGATCAGATAAGTGCATTCTTTGCGTAATTGCAACTGAAACAACCGCATTAACCCCGCCTGATGCTGTAATGCGGCCTTCTGCTCGGTGTCAAAAATACGTACGCCGACGGCATCGCCTTCATCTATGATGGCCGGAAAACCGACCAGGGTTTGCCCGTTCTGGATAAACCGGTAGGTATCCGGCAAGTCATCGAACGCCCACTGAATACAGCCGGTATAATTCAGCTCATCGGCGGCGATTTGATCGAAGCTGTCCTCGGCTTTGACGGCATATTTAAGCTGCAATTTTTTTAAATCCCTGCCGTAATCCAACAACTTGCCCTGCTCATCTATCACTCTGAAATTCATTTTCAAGTGCTCCGGCAAACCCTCCAGACTCCAGGCATTCAAGGGTATCGCCTCCCCGGTCAATTTACGCAGCCGGTTGCCCAGCCATTCCTGCAACGCGCCTTTAAAGTCGGGTTCAATTTCCAGGCACTGCTTGACGGTTTGCGGCACCGGCACAAAATGTTTCCTGATTTGCTTAGGCAAAGATTTAATCAATGCCACACATTTTTCTTCCAACAAACCAGGCACCAGCCACTCAAAAGCGGTTTGCGAGACCTGGTTTAATTGGTGCACCGGGATAACAGCCGTTACGCCGTCCTCGTCGTGCCCCGGTTCAAAGCGGTATTGCAGCGGAATGATTAAATTGTTTCTCGCGCCCATGCTCCCGCGTGGGAACGTATCAGGAAAATCCCATTCATTGACATAGTTTTCCTCCTGTTCCCGCGTTAAATCCTCCTTGGTTAAAAACAGTATTTTGGGATCGGCCCGTTCCACTGTCTTACGCCAGGTGTCCAAAGTAATGCCGCTGACGATTTCGGGCGGCAGCTTGTTATCGTAGAATTGATAAAGCCATTGCTCATCTTCAACCAGATCCACCCGTCGGCCCTTATGCTGGATGATGCCCACTTCTTCCAGCAGCTGTTGATTCGCGACGTAAAAAGGCGCGTTACTGTGGTAATCATGATCGACCAGCGCCGAACGTATAAAAATCTCCCTGGCGGCTTTCGGGTCTACATGTTCGTAAGGAATCTTACGCCCGGCCTGCAACGTCAAGCCATATAATAGAGTGCGAGCATAAACCGCACTGCGCCCAGTTTTCTTTTCCCAATGCGGGTCATAATAATTATGCTTAACCAAATGCCCGGCGCATTGCTCTATCCATTCGGGTTCTATCCGTGCGACCGTGCGCGCATAAACCTTGCTGGTTTCCACCTGTTCTGCCGCCATGATCCACTTGGGCTTTATTTTATGCAGGCCGGAACCTGGAAAAATAAAGAATTTCAAGCCGCGCGCGCCCAAATATTCGTAAGGATCATGCCGAAAACCGATGCTTGACAACATGCCAGTTAACAAAGCCCTATGCACTTTCTCATAACCAGCTTCATCGGTGTTCGGGTGCATTTTCAAGTCACCTTTGACTACCTGCATAATCTGGGCGTGGATGTCGAACCACTCGCGCATTCTTATATAAGATAAAAAATTATCAGAGCAATATTTACGCAGCTTGCTGTTGGATAAATGTTTTTTCTGGGCCTCAAAGGTATTCCAGATATTCAGCAGCGTTAAAAAATCGGATTCGGGATGACGAAAGGCAATATGCTTGGCATCGGCTTGCTGCATCTTATCGGCGGGCTTTTCGCGCGGGTCTTGTACGCTTAACGCCGAGACGATAATGGCGACTTCGGTCAGGCAATGCTCATGCGCGGCCGCAATCAGCATACGCGCCAGTTTCGGGTCGGTAGGGAACTTGGCCAGCTGCCTGCCTGTTTCCGTCAATTTCCCGGACTTATCCAGGGCATTGACTTCATGCAGCACGTTTTTGCCGTCCCGTATCATCTTGTCTTCGGGCGGCTCTAAAAACGGGAAGTCTTCAATATCACCTAAGTTTAACGCCGTCATCTGCAAAATAACCGCAGACAAATTGGTGCGCATAATTTCCGGCTCGGTAAATTCCGGTCTGGCTAAATAATCTTCCGGCGAGTACAGCCGGATACATATACCGTCGGCAACCCGGCCGCAACGCCCTGCCCTTTGATTGGCTGAAGATTGCGAGATACGCTCTATCGGCAAGCGCTGGATTTTACTGCGATGGCTGTAACGACTGATGCGCGCATGACCGGTATCGATCACACAACGGATGCCCGGCACCGTTAACGACGTTTCCGCGACATTGGTCGCCAGCACAATGCGCAGCTTGCCGCCCTTGGGCTTGAACACGCGCTCCTGCTCACTGACGCTGAGCTTGGAATACAGCGACAGGATTTCATATTGGGTGGGATGGTGTTTTTTTAAAGAATCGGTAGTTTCCCGGATTTCCCGTTCGCCGCTTAAGAATATCAATATATCACCGCGCAAGTCCCTGTACAGTTCATCCACGGCATCCAGTATCGCGTTTTGCAGATCGTCGCTGGTTTCATCAAGGGCTGTCCCTGCCCTTGCCCCTTCGGGCGCATTGCGTGCCAATCCGCTCCTGGCGGATTGGTCATCTTCGTCTTCACGCTGCTCAATGGGACGGTAACGCATTTCCACCGGATACGTCCGCCCCGACACTTCGATAATCGGCGCATTGTTAAAATGGGTGGAAAAACGCTGGGTATCGATAGTCGCCGAGGTAATAATCAGCTTTAAATCCGGGCGCTTAGGCAGCAGCCACTTCATGTAACCGATCAGAAAATCGATATTTAAACTGCGTTCATGCGCCTCATCAATAATGATGGTGTCGTATTGACTTAAATAAGGGTCATTTTGCGATTCCGCCAGCAAAATACCGTCAGTCATTAATTTAACTAACGATTCAGCGTGGGTTTTATCATTAAAACGAATCTTGTAACCGACCGACTTGCCTATTGCCTCGCCGAGTTCTTCGGCGATACGGTCAGCCACAGTCCGCGCGGCAATCCGCCGGGGCTGGGTATGACCAATAAAACCCGCCGCCCCGCGACCGATAGACAAGCAAATCTTCGGTAACTGCGTGGTCTTACCCGAGCCGGTTTCGCCGCAGACGATCACCACCTGATTGTCCTGTATCAGCTGGGCGATGTCGTCTTTTTTACCGGTAACCGGCAAATCCGGGAAATTCAACGGCGGAATACTGGTCAGACGTTTGTTTCTGGTTGCGACAGATCGCTCAATACGAGCAGCTAAAGCATTAAACAGCTCCAGCGGGTTCTTACCCTTTTGCGCCTCGCTACGCAGTCGATCTACTTGGCGCTTAAGCCCCGGCCTGTCCTGGTTAAGACACAGCTGCAATTGTTGGGTGAGTTGTTTAACTGAATCGGAAGCTGTCATGCGGCTAAGGCGAATAAAATGAGGGCATTATACCTTGCATGAGTAGCATGCAGTAAAAGAGAGGTGTGATTAAAAATGCGGGGCTTGTTAAATAGTTGTGTCCATTACGCAATTTCCCAAGCAGGAGCACTCGTCGTTATACACAAGTGTCTCAAAGCCCGTCATTCCGATATGGATTCACGTCAGGCTATCCTGCCTGACACCCTTCGGGTCAATGTAAATCCGCTCCCAGCAGATTTGTGCCGGAATCCAGAGTACATGGACGTATTTGAGACTATCATCCATGGCACGGGACACCCGCTTCCCACCGGACATGACGGGTTACTTGGATACTTGTATCTAACGATGAGCGCTGGAATCTGGGAACGATGTACACCCAGAGACATAAGTAGTGACGTAAAAATTATCAGGCATTTTATAAACGCTCTATCAAATGTTCATAAAGTCTGGCTTGCAAAAAAATTACACCCGATTACTTAGGATGTGTCGACGAAGGAGCTGCATCAATCGAGTAACACGAACGATGCGCTTCGTTCCTCAGCGCATCCTGTCATAGATCGAACATCAGCGCTTAGCTGTCTATTATTGAAACGGCGTAACGTTAGTATTCCACCATATAAGATCTATCTGCCTTGTTTATAATACCGGTGGATTCAAACGCCACAGACTGGCTGGGATTCCAATCCGCTACGGGCTGAGCCGTAATCTGATCCCATTGATGGTATCTGAAAAGTTCCAGAAAATCATAGTAAACCCAGAACACAGCAAGTTTTCCAGCCGAGACAGTATAGCTTTTTTCCGTATTGATATTGACAAAAGTGGTGGTCGAATGATCCAGGGTCACCGCCAGATTTGCGGTAAGTGTTGCGCTGATTGATTCCGACCCGTTATTTTCCGGTGAAATCCCCCAGTTTGAGGTTGCGCTTCCAGTCACTGAAAATCCCAGGGATACGCTCAGATTTCTGTCATACGCTTCTGTTGTGCCCGCCGCATAGCTTAAATCGTATGAAACTTGTTCGGCAAAGTATTTGCTTTGCACCTGGTAAAAACACTCCTTATGCGAAACGTAATATAACGGGCAAAATTGGGCTTGCTGGCTTCTGGTTGGATAGTTGCTATCCTTGATAAACGGAAAGGGAACTGTCACTACTCCAACCAGAACAGGGTCTGAATATGGGGAATTCTTAGTGCCGGTAAAATTGGGGTCTTGAGGCTGTACTAGCGTATACGGTTGAGCTTGAGGCGGCGGCAAGTTGATTTCATCTTCGTCTTTAGCGTGCAGAACCCAATAAGTACCAGAGTTTGTTGCCAAAGAGGTAGTGTTCGACAGGGTAACCCAGTCAAAATGTTTGTCATTTGTTCCCCAGTGGCCGTCCAAATAATTAGCACCCGATACATTGCCCAGGCAATACAAATTGTACAACGACAAAAATTCGCCGGGTTTGTTGGGATCTTCTATAGTTTGGTCCGTTTTTATAACCTTCCATCTTTGCCCAGACGCACCCGCGTCATAGTCTAGGTTGGTTAATCCATTTGCAGTCTGACCGTTCAGAAAAACCGAGCCGGATTCATCCGCCAGATTTATGAACATGTAGATATCATCGGCATTTTCGAGTTTATAGCAATACCAATGCTGGGAAACCTGATTGCTGGGTGGGTTACGTGTATCGCTAGATAGAAAACATGCAGATTTGTTTGGTTGACCAGCTAGAAACAGGTTTTGACCATAGCATTCCCATTTAACTTTCTTGTAATTTTGTAATTTATTTGCCTTCATTTGTTCGTCCATTATTTGAATAAGTTTAAATTTATAGAATAAAAACCATTTTTATAATATGTTTAGCGGATTGGGCTAGAAAGCGAAAATATCCATAGCCAAGAAAATCAGGTAGTAACATTTACATCAAACTTAACTTTTACTTGAACCTTGCCGGCCTTTAGATAGTAAGGGTATTGACACTGGTCATAATGATTGCTGTTAGTTTTTTATGGGGTTTAAAAATATCATAATTAATGAGTGGATTCAACTCCGAAGTGATCTGAGCGGGACGGGTTTATAACCCCGCTCCTAACGTTTTAACAATGTCCTACACAGCAGTACTGAATAACCAACGCAAAACGTTTCGGACGGGACTTGTGCTCCGTCCGACGTAGTAGTGATAATAACCATGCTATTTCAATGAAAAATAAATCCGTAAGTGGGTTATTTTGGCATCCCAAAGTGGACCAGAATAGCCTGCTCTACGTCCAGCATATCAGACTTAGATAAAGTACCCAATTGTGTTTTTAGACGGATTTTGTCGGCGGCCATAATTTGATCGACCATGACTTTTCCTTGTTTTCCGTCAACGGTGACCAGTGCTTCGCCCGGATAAACGCGACTGGTATTGTTAAGGGTTGTCAGATGCC
>PMJA01000155.1 GCA_003158415.1 Methylobacter sp. | reverse complement strand
TCGGGCACGCTGCCTGGATGCCTTGAATAAGGCCGAGCTCTCGATCCCGATTGGCGTCCCTAAAAAATGGGTGGTTGACTGTGCTCATGTCGGCCGAGGAAAGTCCGCACTGAAATACTTGTCCCGCTATTTGTATCGGGGCGTGATCAGTGAAAACTCAATCATAGCCGTGCAAGACGGCTTGGTGACGTTTAGCTATACGGAGAGTAAAACCGGCAAAACAAAATACCGTACCCTCAAAGGCGAGGAGTTTTGCTGGCTGGTGTTGCAACACGTTTTACCCAAAGGATTTCGCCGGATCAGAGACTTTGGCTTTTTACACGGCAACGCTAAAAAAACGCTGCAACTTGTTCATCTGGTATTACGGGTCATCGTCGAAATTATCAGCCCACGCCCCAGGCCTGAATTTAAGTGTCCGCATTGTCAATCGCCGCTGAATATTATTGGTTTTATTCAACCTAACTGGCAATCTGGATAAGCATTTCTGAGTTAACAATCCTCCACTCACTTGGATAAAGGAGCCTTATTGTCCCTATGATATAGCGCACATTTTTTACCCTGAAATCAGGGTAAGGCCTTGGCACGCCTTAAGAAAATAACACCTCTTCCAGAGCCCTCCATTTCGCTATGCCCCCAAAAACATATTTGCTTATTGTTAAGCATCGATTACCGTCGGGCTTGTCCAACAACCGGATAAGATTGTGGTTCGCTTTGCTCACACAATCTATCCTTATTCGTTCGAGGACGGCTGGGGCAGCCGCAGGCNNTTTTTGCCGCTTGTTGGGCAGGGACGCCCATAAAAGCTTTCGCAAAAATAGCGACTCCCCGCTATTTTGGTTATACCCTGGTGGAAATCACCCACGACTGCGCCGTCAAGGCAAAAAGCTATGGCCGTTCCATCAAAGATCCGTATTACGATCAGAAAACAGGTAAAACAAGCTTGCGGGAAAGTTATATGCTGTATGCGCCAGTCGATCCGCAAGCTCAGTCTGGAAAATGACCGAATGGGGTCTTTCTTAAATTATGTGCATGAGTTCGATCGACTCTGGCCGATGGAAAGGATTTAACCCCCACCATCGGTTGAACGATCCCTTTGATAGATCGATGATCTTGCTCACCTTAAAAGCTCAAGAAAACGATCCACTTGATCGGCCTCCGTCGCAAAGCTGGTCACCAAGCGCAACAATACTTCGTATTGGCCTAACAACTCAGGTTTTGCGCGGGGCGGATTCCACTGATAAAAAACAGCGCCTTGTTCCTGGAGTCGATCCGCCAGTGTTTTATCCACCACCACAAAGACTTCATTGGCTTGCGCAGGCCATGCTAATCGTGCCTGTTCAGCATTAACAATGCCGTTTTGCATGCGCTTGGCCATCGCATTGGCATAACGCGCCAGCTCTAACCAAAGTTCATCGTGTAAATACGCATCAAATTGGCTGGCGATAAATCGGCTTTTAGAAACCAGCTGCGCGGCGCGTTTACGGATAAACGGTAAATCTTTGGCTAATTCGGGATTCATGAATACCAAGGCTTCGGCACACCAGCAGCCGTTTTTTGTGGCGCCGAAAGAGACGATATCCACCCCCCGTTTCCAGCTCATTTCCGCAGGCGTTAGCTCCAAGGCAACCAGCGCATTCGCAAAACGCGCGCCGTCCATGTGCAAAGGCAACCCGTAAGCTTGTGCAATCTTTGCAATGGCGGCGATTTCATCAGGCTGATAAAGCGTGCCGATTTCGGTAGCCTGGGTGATGGAAATCGCCATCGGCTGACCCGCATGGATAAAATTAGGCGGGAAACGCTCAATTTCGGCTTTAAGCTTATGCGGGTCGATTTTGCCGTTCTCCCCATCCACCGGCGCCAGACGTGCGCCATGCGTAAAAAACTCCGGCGCGCCGCATTCATCTTCCAGCATATGCGCTTCGCGGTGACAAAAGGAAACGCCACCCGGACGGTTGACGGCAGCCAGCGCCAGCGAATTAGCCGCTGTGCCGGTACTGACAAAATAAACCGCAACTTCACGCTCGAACAGCTCGTTAAACCGTTGCTCGATCTTGCGGTCCAGTGCACCTGCGCCGTAAGGCGCTGAAAATCCTGCGGCGGCTTCCAACAAGCGTTGCGTAATCGCAGGGTGCGCACTTGCCCAATTATCGGATGCAAAATTCATAGTCTGTATTATTGGGATTCTGTTTAATAAAACATGGCTGTAGTTTACTCAGTTTTTGATCACGATATTGCACTTCAAAACCGGAAAAATCATAAAAAGTTTTTTATCGGAATTATTTCATTAAAACGTCATATTCACTCTTTAGCATAGGTATTTGGCAACTGATCACGCAGGCCTAAAAATTCATAACTCCGATTTGAAGAATTAGCACAGTTGACGATCAATACCGGTTCACATAGCCAGCTATTGTCTAATGTTAAATAGAAATATATATCATCCAGGGGTTTTATGACATTAAGAATTGCGTTCATCACCGATGCCTGGCATCCACAAATAAATGGCGTAGTGACAACCATCGAAAATACTTGCTCAACCCTGGAACGATTGGGACATAGAATTAAACTCGTTACTCCGGATCAATTTAAAACAATTACCTGCCCTTCTTACACTTCCATTCGATTAGCGCTTGCCTGTTATGGAAAATTAAGCAGACTACTGGATCAGTTTAACA
>PMJA01000083.1 GCA_003158415.1 Methylobacter sp. | reverse complement strand
TGCCGGGTTCATCTTGTTTTTCCCAGCCAATTTGTTGCCGATGGTGGGCATAACCCTGTTGGGCAATGCCAATACCGGGGAATTGTATTCCGGCGTATTAGCTTTATATAACGACGGTATGGAAGCCGTTGCCATCGTGGTATTTTTAGCCAGCATTTTGTTTCCATTGGTATATATCAGCTTAGCTTTACTGATCAGCGGACACCTTTATTTTAATCACCCCAACCGT
Source organism: Methylobacter sp. (assembly GCA_003158415.1). Classification (GTDB taxonomy): domain Bacteria; phylum Pseudomonadota; class Gammaproteobacteria; order Methylococcales; family Methylomonadaceae; genus Methylobacter_C. The sequence goes on along the minus strand of PMJA01000083.1, from coordinate 2,760 downwards.
TATTTAATCGGCTGGATGCGCTGGATGCACCACCTGAATGAATGGGTGATGCTGGAGGTTTATTTGCTGGGCATTATCGTTGCCTGCGTTAAGCTCATGGCGATTGCCCCGCTCAAATTCGGCGGGGGCCTTTATGCTTTTATCGCCCTGATTATCATCACAACGCTATTGACCGGCGGCATGGATAGCGAATTATTTTGGCAACGTTTGGCACAATTGCGCAAGGGGAACAATCATGCCGACTAAAGGGAATGCCCTTAGCCAAGGCTTTATACGCTGCCACGATTGTGGTTATTTAGTAAAAACAGTTGACCGGCATTCGGCTTGCCCTCGCTGTGACAGCCATTTGCACGCACGAAACCCCCATAGTTTGCAACGCACCACCGCGTTGCTGTTCAGCAGTTTTTTTCTCTATATACCGGCCAATATCTTCCCCATCATGACCGTCAATCAATTTGGCGCAGGTGATGCCCATACCATAGCCGGCGGCATTATTGAACTCATAGATAGCGGCATGATCCCTATTGGCCTGCTGGTTTTGGTGGCGAGCATACTGGTGCCCACATCAAAACTGATAGGTATCGCCTTGTTACTGCTTTGTGCGCATTTTCGCTGGCAGGTCAATGCCCGCCGATGGACAACGATGTATCGTGTCATTGCTTTTGTTGGGCGCTGGTCGATGCTGGATATTTTTATGATTTCAATTCTGGTCGATTTAGTTGATTTCGGCGGCGTACAGATTATTGCCGGCCCTGCGGCCACCGCCTTTGCCGCCGTAGTAATATTAACGATGTTCGCCGCTGAAAATTTCGATCCACGCTTACTCTGGGACAACCAAAAAAACCTATGAATGATTTTATCGAACCCCCTTACGAAGCGGCCGATGCCGCTATCAATAAAAAACGGGAATTACCGTTTATCTGGTTGTTGCCCTTATGTGCGCTATTAGTGAGCGGCTGGCTCATCTACAAAACCGTTTCGGAAAAAGGGCCGGTGATCACCATCACGTTTCCCAGTGCCGATGGTTTGGAAATAGACAAAACCAAAATCAAGTACCTGGATGTGGAAATCGGTAAGGTCTCCGACATCACGATTAATAGTGATTTAAAAACCATTGAAGTCACCGCCCAAATGCACAAGGAAAGCAGTGCATTTTTAACAAATAACACTCAGTTCTGGGTGGTGCGGCCGCAAATCGGCTTAAGCGGCGTAACAGGGTTGGGCACATTGATGTCCGGCGCTTACATCGCCATTAAACCCGAAAAAGGCAAAGACGAGCGTCACTTTATGGGACTCGACACACCGCCGGTATTGGAAACCAATGCGCAAGGTAAGAAATTCATATTGGAGACGACCAATATCGGTTCCATGGGCCCTGGAACATCAATCAGCTTTCACGGCATTGAGGTCGGCGAGGTGCTCGAATATCAATTAGCCGACAACGCCGATAACATCAAATTGACGGTTTTTGTCAACTCGCCTTATGACCAATTTATCAGAACCAATACCCACTTTTGGATAGACAGCGGCATTGATTTATCCGCCGGCGCCGACGGCTTTAAATTAAGAACGGGGCCTTTGGCTTCGCTATTGATCGGCGGCATTGCATTTCGTACCTCCGCCGAGGATAAAGCGACAGATAGTGTGCCTGAAAATACGTCGTTTCAATTGTTCGATAATTATGAACAATCCGATCAGGTGATTTACCACAGAACCATCCAAGTCGTCATGTATTTTAATGAGTCGGTGCGCGGCTTAAACCTCGACGCCCCTGTTTTATTACGCGGCATTCCAGTGGGCAAGGTCATCGGCATGGATCTGGAAATTGATGGAAAAACCGCAGATATACAAATTCCCGTCATGGTTGAAGTAGAACCGGAGCGTATTAAATTAGTCAACAAACAGGAAAATTCGACGCCTAAAGAAAATATAGGGCGTCTGGTTTCTAAAGGTCTACGGGCACAATTACAAACAGGCAGCCTGCTGACCGGGCAACTGTATATCGCCCTGGATTTGTTCCCGGAAAGCAAAATAGTCATGCACAACAATAGAACCGGTTATATGGAATTTCCGACAACACCAAACGCCTTGACTCAAATAACCAATTCCGCGCATGCCATTATGGATAAAATTTCTAAACTGCCATTGGAAACCATGGCCACGGAAATCAACAAAACCTTACAATCCTTACAAGGCACCTCCAAGGCGGCAACCACTACCTTGACCACGGCTACCGGCACACTGGCGGGCGCTGACAAAACCATGAGTTCGGCGCAACACATGTTGAGCACCCTGGAACCGGGTTCGACCACGCAGTATGAACTTAACCAATTGCTTAAAGAGCTCACGCAAACGGCAGTCTCAGTCAGGCAATTGACCGATTATCTGGAAGAACATCCCGATTCCTTAATTCGCGGTAAAAAAGAGTAGAAACATCATGTTAAATAAACACGCAAACCGATTCATCCTGCTATGCGCTGGCGGCCTACTAAGCGCGTGCGCGGCGACGCCGCCCACGCATTTTTACACACTGGAATCGCAAAACCAGTCGCCAGTCGCCACGACCACGGCTATAGCAAAAAAACCGCTGATAGGCATAGGGCCGCTGTCGCTACCGCCTTTACTTGATCGCAAGCAGATAGTCACACGCACCGAGGATAACAGCCTGCAAATAGCTGAATTTGACCAGTGGGCGTCGCCGTTAAAAGACAATATTCTTACCGTATTAAGCAAAAACGTGGCGGCACTACAACCGAATGC
>PMJA01000293.1 GCA_003158415.1 Methylobacter sp. | reverse complement strand
AATACTTTAGCATCTTCTATGAAATCTCCCAAATGAGAATCTTCATCATCACCGATAGGCGTTTCCATTGAAATCGGTTCTTTGGCGATTTTTAATACCTTGCGCACTTTATCTTCGGGCATTTCCATGCGCTCGGCCAATTCTTCGGGCGTCGCTTCCCTGCCCATTTCCTGCAATATCTGCCTGGAAATCCGGTTCAATTTATTGATCGTTTCGATCATGTGCACCGGAATACGAATGGTTCGTGCCTGATCCGCAATGGATCGGGTAATGGCCTGCCTGATCCACCAAGTTGCATAAGTGGAAAACTTATAGCCCCGACGGTATTCAAATTTATCGACTGCTTTCATTAAGCCGATATTGCCTTCCTGAATCAAATCCAGAAACTGTAAGCCCCGATTAGTATATTTTTTCGCAATCGAAATAACCAGCCTTAAGTTGGCTTCAATCATTTCTTTTTTCGCCCTCCTTGCTTTGGCTTCACCGATAGACATGCGCCGGTTGATGTCTTTTAAGCTGCTAATGGTCAGGCCGTATTCTGCCTCGATTTCCGCTAATAGCCTTTGCGCTTTTCTGAGTTCTTTTTCACGGATTTTCAAGGCTTCCGAGTAGTTGTGTCCACCATTCAAATGGTGGTCTAGCCACTCTGAACTGGATTCGTTCTCAGTAAATGCGGCAATAAAGTCCTTGCGGGACATGGCGCCGTCTTTAATAAAAATATCCAGAATCAGCTTTTCCTGCTCGCGAACAATGGCGACGCCATTAGGAATTATGGCTGTTAATTTTTTCAAATATTGCGGCGTCCATTTAAATTCCATGAACAAATCCGCCAATACTTCAAAGGCTTTTTCCGTTTTATCACTGGTATAGCCGTGCTTTTTGATGGCGGCCGCAGCGGTTTTTAATTGCTTTTTAAGCGCATCGACTTTTTCCTGAACTTCTTCGTAATTGAGTCCTTTCAGTTCGTCTTCAGCACCGGCGGCTTCTTCAGCGACATCGGCGACATCCGTGGCGGGCAGGGCGGCGACCAAATCATCGGCATCGCTTAAATCAACAAAGCCCGAAATCAAGTCGGTCAGTCGAACGTCGCCCTCTGTGCCGGAAATGGCGTCGAATGACTGTAAAAAATTTTCAACAACAACGCAGGATCGGGCAATGGCTTTAACCAATTGTTGCTGCCCTTCTTCAATACGCTTGGCAATTTTTAATTCGTCGGCGCGCGTTAGCAACTCCACCGAACCCATTTCACGCATGTACATACGCACAGGATCTGTGGTTCTGCCAAACTCGCTGTCAACAGATGCAAGGGCGGCAACTTCTTCAGCATCTTCGTCATCGGTAGTGACAGCGGCGGAATCGGTAATCAATGAGTCTTCATCAGGCGCCGTTTCATAGACCTGTATGCCCATTTCATTGATCATGCCTATGATGTCTTCAATTTGCTCAGGATCAACAATATCACTGGGCAAGTGATCATTAACCTCGGCATAAGTCAGGTATCCCTGCATTTTGCCTTTGGCTATTAATTGTTTAAGCTGGGACTGTTGGTGTTCTTGATTCATCATTTACTCACTGGATACGCTGTTGAGTACGATCATACTTAACCGGGAATTTTACTATAAATTTATACATAACATCAAATTATTTGTTTGCAAACAGTCTGGCTAAAGTTTCCAGTTCTTGGACATTCAACTCCTGTCTTGCGGCCTTGGCCTGTAATCGGGTGATGCCGGCTTCCCGGCCCTGTTCAAGCAGCCTATTCAGCGCATCGTTAAATACTATTTCTATTTTGTCATCGGAAACATTCAAGTCCAGTAACGCCAACGCCTTGACGGGTTTTTCTTCGGCCTTATCGCGATAATACTCTATCAAAACAGCGGTATTGACCGATTTTTTAGCTAAAATCACTTGCAGAATATTGTTGAATAGCTCAATGCCCCGAAATTCCAGACCATTCCAGTCAATCTCTTTTTGTTCAACACTATCCGCCAGGCTGGGGTTTTGCAGTAACAGGGCGATCGCGGTTCGTGCCGATGAATATCGATTAGGCTCCCGTTGTTGCTGTCTTTTGGGCCTCGAAACCACTGGAGCAGTATTATCCAACACAGTCAACGTTGCCGATCTGGACAATTCTTTAAGTCGCGCAAACATCATTTCCTGAAACACGCCTTCCGATAACTTTTCCAGGTAGGGCTTAGCCTTGCCGATTAATTGCGCGCGTCCCTCCATTTCAGATAGATTCAATTCCGTTGAGACGTAGTCAAAAAAATAATCGGACAGCGCTTGAGCCGTTTGCACGCGCTCGGTAAATTTGTCCAAGCCCTCCTCGCGTATCAGAGAATCAGGATCATGGCCTTGCGGCAACATCATGATGCGGCAAGAGCGCCCGTCTTTGAGGCTGGAGAACGTTGGCTCCATAGCTCTCCAGGCCGCCTCGCGTCCTGCTCTGTCGCCGTCAAAACACAGCACCAGTTCCGATGAAAACCTGAACAGCAAGTCAAGATGCGCTTGTGACGTCGCAGTCCCTAGTGCCGCCACCGCATAATCAATGCCGAATTGAGCGAGGGCAATAACATCCATATAGCCTTCAACAATCAAAATTCTCTGCGGCTTGGAATTCTTTTTTAGCAGTTCGTACAGGCCGTAGACTTCCTTGCCTTTATGAAATAGCGGCGTTTCCGGGGAATTCAAATATTTCGGCAAGGAGTCGTCAAGCACACGCCCGCCAAAGCCGATGATTCGGGCGCGCTTGTCGCGTATCGGGAACATGATCCTGCCGCGAAAGCGGTCGTAGAGCTGTCCGCCCTCTTTGCTGACTAATAATCCGGCTTCGATTAATAAGTTCTGGTTAAATCGCCCGGCCAGGGCTTTCCATTCGTCGGGGGCGTAACCCAGCATAAAATCACTGGCGCAATCGCCGCTGACGCCCCGGTTTTTTAAATATTCAACGGCTTTTTTCCCTTCGTCGCCGGTACGTAACTGCTGCACATAAAAAGCCGCCACCTGCTCCATCACCGCATAAAGGTCGTTCAAAGCCTCTTTCTTGGGCCCTGCGTGAAAGTTGGCCGACTCCCTGGGTACATCAATGCCGACAAAAGCAGCCAGATCTTCAACCGCCTCAACAAAATCAAGATGGCTGAAATCCATCAGGAAGCTGATGGCATTACCGCTTGCGCCGCAACCAAAGCAATGAAAAAATTGTTTGTTACGGTTTACTGAAAAGCTGGGGGTTTTTTCGGTATGAAAAGGGCAGCGGGCAACATAATTGACGCCCGTTTTTTTTAGAGGAACGTGCGAATCGATTAGATCGACTATATCAACCCGCACCAAAAGCTCATCAATAAACTCGCGAGGAATTCTACCGGACATAAGTTACCCGGACAAAGTTATCCAGTCAATGCCGCCTTGATTTTTGCACTGACTATCGACATGTCGGCGCGGCCTTGCATTTTTGCTTTTAGCAAGCCCATCACTTTGCCCATGTCTTTAACAGATTCCGCGCCCGACTCGCGCACAGCATCTCTTACCATCGTATCACACTCTTCTTCGCTAAGCGCTTGCGGCAGAAAATCCTGGATCACCAGGATTTCAGCCTCTTCAATCGCCGACAAGTCATGTCGGCCGGCATCGCTAAACTGCCGGATAGACTCACGGCGCTGCTTGAGCATCTTATCAAGAACCAGGATAACCCGCTCGTTATCGAGCTGGATGCGCTCATCAACCTCAACTTGCTTGATAGCAGCCAAAATTAAACGAATGACGCCCAGCCTGGTTTTATTGCCCCCTTTCATGGAGGCCTTCATATCTTCCTTGATGCGATCTGTTAACAAATCCATCGAATTAACCTTGTTACAGAACTGGACGTCCGCGACGTAAGTTTTTCAACGCATAACGCTCGCGAGCTAATTTCTTCAAGTGACGTTTGACCGCAGCAGCGCCTTTGCGTTTACGTTCAGCAGTGGGTTTTTCATAAAACTCACGGCGGCGCACTTCCGCCAACACACCGGCTTTTTCACAAGCGCGTTTAAAGCGACGGATGGCAATATCAAAAGGTTCGTTTTCTTTAATTTTCACTGACGGCATTATATGATTCCAATTATGTTAATATTGAGTGCTTTGGATATTTACTATCCACTGAACAAACAGAACCCTTGATTATACATTCACTTTTATAATTTTCAAAAAATCAATGTACGTTTTAGGTATAGAGACCTCCTGCGATGAAACCGGCGTCGCCATTTATCATGCCCAACGAGGCCTGATAAACCATCTTTTATACAGTCAGGTCGACATGCACAGCGAATATGGCGGCGTGGTTCCTGAGCTGGCATCACGCGATCACATCCGCAAATTAGTGCCGCTCATCAAGCAATCGCTACAAGAAAGCCGGTTAACCGGTGCCGACATTAACGGCATAGCTTATACCGCAGGCCCCGGACTCATGGGCGCTTTATTAGTCGGCGCAGCAACGGCCAGAAGTCTGGCCTGGGCATGGAAGATTCCTGCTGTTGCCGTGCATCACATGGAAGGACACTTGCTTGCGCCTATGCTGGAAGCAAAGCCGCCGGAATTTCCATTTGTGGCTTTATTGATTTCCGGCGGTCACACGCTGCTGGTGCAGGTCGATGGCATTGGTCGCTACCGGCTGCTCGGCGAATCGCTTGATGATGCGGCGGGCGAGGCTTTCGATAAAACGGCAAAAATGCTGGGGCTGGGTTATCCGGGCGGTCCTAAACTCTCTGCGCTTGCCGAACTTGGTAAACCGCAGATTAAATTTCCACGCCCGATGACTGACCGCCCCGGTTTGGATTTCAGCTTTAGCGGCTTAAAAACCTTTACGCTAAATACCATCAACGCTATTGAAAAAACTGTGCAGGATAAAGCGGATATTGCCGCCGGATTCCAGCAGGCGGTTGCCGAAACGCTCAGCATTAAATGCAAACGGGCGTTACAACAAACCGGATTGAAGCGTCTGGTCGTTGCCGGCGGTGTCAGCGCCAACAAACAAATCCGCGCCTCGTTAACGGACATGGTCGCCAAAGAACAGGCTCAGATTTATTTTCCAAGGCTGGAATTTTGCACCGATAACGGCGCTATGATTGCTTACGCAGGTTGTCAACGCTTAATGGCCGGGCAGCAGCAGGGCTTGGAGATTTTTGCCCGCCCTCGCTGGCCGATGAGTGAGTTGTCATAGTTTAGATGCAGTGGTAATGTCCACGAAAAACTTTATTCACTCTTCCCCCGCCAATAGTCGCTGAATATTGCTTTTATGCCGCCACAGCAAAAATACCATCATGATCGTTGCGGCACCGACTATAGCCGCATCGCCAACAATAAACCAGGCATAAACCGGCGATAAAATAGAGGCGCATAATGCGGATGCGGAAGAAATTTTACTTATCTTGTAGATCAGCAGCCAAGTGCCTATAAAAGCAAAGCCGAGCAACCAGGAAAAGCCCAGCAAAACACCGATGGAGGTCGCAACACCCTTGCCGCCTTTAAAGTTGAAGAACGCCGGGTACAGATGTCCCGCAAACGCAGCCAGACCGACGCCTGCCAACAGCTCATCAGTCACGCCCGATAAATGGGCGGCATAAACGGGAATCAAACCTTTGAGCAGGTCACCCAGTAACGTAATAGCTGCCGCTTTTTTGCCGCCTATGCGCATGACATTGGTCGCGCCCGGATTGCCTGAGCCTTGCTCGCGGGGGTCGGGCAATCCCATTATACGGCAAATAATAATGGCACTGGAAATGGAGCCTATCAGGTAGGCAGCTGGGACAAACAACCATTCAATCATGTAATGCTTTCCTTATTCAGAACTTGTAAGCCGGGCGCATTTACCTGATACTTACGGTTTTTTAAAAGCTGCACATCATAACCGGAAATAACTATGGACATCATTTTTTTAGGCGGGCTCGAAATTGAAACTATCATCGGCATTTATGACTGGGAAAGGGTGACCAAGCAAACTGTGGTGCTGGATATTGAGATGGCTTTTGACATACAAAAAGCCGCCCAGACCGATGATATCCAATATACGCTTGATTATAAAGCTGTTTCCAAACGCGTCATCTCTTTTGTCGAAGCCAGCCAGTTTTTGCTCGTTGAAAAATTAATATCTGAATTAGCCGATATTATCCGTAATGAATTTAATACGCCTTGGGTGAAAATAACCCTGAATAAGAAAGGTGCTATACGCGGCGCCAGTGATGTCGGTATTATCATTGAACGCGGCGAGAGATAAGCCATGTCCACAGGTTACATCAGCATAGGCAGCAACATCGACAAGGATAAACATATACCTGCCAGCCTGCGGGCGCTGGAGCAGCTGTTTGGCAAGCTGACTGTTTCAAGTATCTATGATTCAGAGCCGGTTGGTTTTGTCGGTGATAGTTTTTACAATCTGGTGGTGGGCTTTAACTCTGAATTAAGTGTGAAAGAGGTCGCCAAACAGCTGCGACAAATTGAACTGGACAACGGCCGCACCCGCGATAGTCAAAAATTTTCTGCCCGCACCCTGGATCTGGATCTGTTGTTATATGATGATCTGATACTCAATGATGGAAGGCTACAGATACCGCGCAATGAAATTGAACGTTACGCTTTCGTGCTGGAACCTTTAGCGGAAATCGCCCCAACCTTAAAACATCCGGTTAGCGGCCAAAATTATGGGCAGCTTTGGGAACAGTTCGACAAAACCCATCTTAAACAAAAGCGTGTTACGCCTGATTCACTGTTATTAAGTTAAGTAACTTAGCCCCTTCTCCTGCTGGAGAGAGGGTTTTCTCTGCTAACTGTGGACAGTGTCAGGCCTGCCTAGGCACATTAAACTCAATAAAACAAGGTGCGCCCGCCGTCAACGGTCAGTATTTGCCCTGTCATATAATTAGCGTCCTTGATCAAAAACCAGGCCGCCTTGGCAATATCGGCGGGTGTGCCACTCCGTCTCAATGCGACCCGTTGCAAAATATCCTGTTTTTCTTGCGCCGAAAAATCCTTGTCCGGCCAGAGTATAGCGCCCGGCGCAACGCCATTTACGCGGATAGACGGCGCCAATTCCTTCGCCAGAATTTTGGTCATGGCAACCAATCCGGCTTTAGCAATGCTGTAAACGGGATAACCGGCCAAGCCGCGTTCGGCATGAATATCGACGATATTAACAATACAGCCCCTGTTCTCGGCTAAGGTTGCTGATAATGATTGCGCCAAAAAGAACGGTGCTTTCAAATTACTACCCATTAACTCATCCCACTGTTGTTCGGTAACATCAGCTATCGCCGTTGGATAAAAGGATGACGCGTTATTCACCAGCACATCAATGCCACCCCACGCCGTACAGGCTTCACTGGCAAGCGCTTCCAGTTCTTCCCTAATGAGCAAGTTGGCCTCCATCATGTATGAGGAATCAGGCCGTATCTGGTTTAATTCATAACAAAGCTGCATGGCGGCTGCTTTTGACGACCGATAATGCAAAAACACATTACAGCCTTTGCTATGCAACAATCGGGCGCAAGCGGCACCTATGCGTTTGGCCGCACCGGTAATCAATACATTTTTTTGCATAGCCTTCCATTCCGATTTTAAAAATCTACTGACGTCGCAATCCCTGATTAGGAATAGCATTTTACCGGCTTCCAATTTAAAGTGGGACACTATACAGATAACATTTATAATAAAAAACATTTTTTCTTCCAGTCTGTGATGTTTTACTGATTGAGGAAATGTTACCTGGGCATCAGCATACTTGTTTGCATGAGATGACCTGCTGATGATTATGTCGATATAAACAACGGAGAAAAAAATGAACGAGTTCGCTAAAAAGCTATTGAATGATTTCCTGATAGGCGTCTTTGCGGTTATTCCTATTGTCATTGTCTTGCAGATTATTCTTTTTGTAAAAGAACTGGTTTCCGAGTTATTTCAGATCGTTTACGGTTTTGCAGACAGCTACCTTTATACTGCGCTGGTTTTTGCAGTCAGCTTTATTCTATTGGTATCGATAGGTAGCACCATCGTCAAAAAAGGCCGCTCCTGGATTATCAGCGTTTTTGACTTTGTTATCGCCAGAATTCCTTTTTTGAACACCATTTACCGCGTGCTTAAAAAAGTAATTAACATGTTTTCATCACGCGAACAAACAATGACCAAGGAAGTGGTTTATGTGGAATACCCAAAAGACGGCGTATGGGTGCCTGCTTATGTGACGAATAAACACGATGATAAATATGTGTTGTTTGTTCCCACATCGCCCAACCCGACCTCCGGCTTTACGGTTATTGTCGATAAATCAAAATTAATAAAATCCGATATGAATATTGAAGAAGCTACCAGCTTTATTGTCAGCGTCGGTGTTGATTATAACAAAGCCTCAGAAGCGAATAAATTACCCTGACGGCAACGCGGTGTTGATTTCATCGTTTGGCGGTTTCTTAATTCTGTTGGATATACCACCGATACATTTTTTCGATACCGGTTTGCAGTTCTATGGCATGTTTCCAGCCCAATGCGTGTAATTTGCTCACATCGGTCAGTTTTTGCAAGGTTCCATCCGGTTTTTCAGGATTAAACACCAGCTTGCCGTTAAAACCGACAATCTTTTGTATTAATTCTGCCAGTTCCTTGATGGAAACATCAATACCGGTTCCGATATTAATATGGGTATTGCGGATGTCCTGTTGCCCTGCTTGACAGGTGTCGTTGAAGTTGCGGTTTTCCATAATAAAAACACAGGCATCGGCCATATCTTCGGACCAGAGAAATTCCCGACGCGGCTTGCCGCTGCCCCATATTTCTACGCTATCTTCTGCTACACCGAAATGTTTCAGGTAGGCCAATGCCTCATCAAGACTGGAAACGTGAAGGTCGGCCAGCACTTCCTGATAACGGTGCTCGCTCAGCAGTTTCGATAAATGGATTTTTCTGATTAACGCCGGCAGCACATGGGACTTTTCTAAATCAAAATTGTCATTAGGGCCGTAGAGGTTGGTCGGCATGACCGCAATAAAATTGGTGTCGTATTGTAGATTATAGCTCTCACAGAGCTTGATGCCGGCTATTTTGGCGATGGCGTAAGGTTCGTTGGTATGTTCCAGTTCACCCGTCAACAAGCACTCTTCAGGCATCGGCTGCGGCGCATCTTTTGGGTAAATGCAGGTGCTGCCTAAAAACAACAGCTTTTTCACGCCGTGCAGGTAGCTTTGGTGAATGATGTTGTTTTGAATTTGCAGGTTTTCGTAGATAAAATCGGCGCGGTAAGTGTTGTTGGCGATAATGCCCCCAACCTTGGCCGCCGCCAAAAATACATAATCGGGTTTTTCGGCGGCAAAAAATTCAGCAACGGCTTGTTGCTGAGTCAAGTCCAATTCGGCGTGCGTCCGGGTAACCAGATTGTGGTAACCTTTAGATTTTAGGTTGTCTGTTATGGCGCTGCCGACCAATCCACGGTGTCCGGCTACATAGATTTTTGTGTTTTTATCCATTGCAGTCTACTCGAAGTAGTTCATGACGCGGTAGCCGCTTTGTTTTAAATACTGATCCTTAGTCGTCAGTTTAAGATCGCTTGCCATCATATCGTTATAGCCTTTGTTTAATAGGAATTCCGACAAATAAGCGCCGTCTTGTCCGGTGACGCCGGTAATGAGTGCTGTTTTTTGAGGCATGTTTACCTTCTGTTAGTTATCTTAATTTATAGTGTTGTTATCGACTGAGTAACGCCGCAAAAATCAAGTGTATGGCCTATCTTAATAGTTTTAAATTCTTTATGCCCAACCAGGAAAGCAATGACATCCGCTGCTTTTATGGCATCCAGGTAATTGATAATAGTCAAATCGGGATGTGAATTTATGTTCGGCTCAACTGCCAGTACGGTGTGTCCGTCGTTAACAAGGCGTTTGGTGATATGCAGGGCGGGTGATTCTCTCAGGTCATCAATATCCGGCTTGAAAGCCAGTCCCATGCAGGCGATTATTGGTTTTCTACCGTTGGCTTTTTCAAATTCCAGCGCCGCATTTTTTATTTTTTCTATCGTCCATTCGGTTTTATAGGTGTTGACTTCTCTTGCAGTACGAATCATTTTGGCGTCTTTGCCACCTTTGTGGACTATAAACCAGGGATCAACGGCGATGCAATGTCCGCCGACGCCTGCACCGGGTTGCAGTATATTGACGCGCGGGTGTCTATTCGCTAAACGGATAAGCTCCCAGACGTTAATATCAAATTTATCGCACAAGATTGACAGCTCATTGGCAAAAGCAATATTGGTGTCCCGGTAACTGTTTTCAGTCAGTTTTGCCATTTCCGCCGTTTTGGCGTCGGTCTCAAGGACTTCGCCCTGTACAAAGTTCCGGTAAAAGTCAGCAGTAATTTGGGTTGCAGCAACTGTTGTGCCACCGACAATCCGGTCATTTTCGACCAGTTCCTTCATAATTTTTCCCGGCAACACCCGCTCAGGACAATGCGCGACATAAATTTCGCCAACATTAATGCCGTTATCGGCAAGCAAGGATGCAACCATATCGGTAGTGCCAACCGGGGAGGTCGATTCCAGGATAACAATATTGCCCGGTTTTATATAAGGAGCTATGGACAAGGTGGCCGCGATGACATAATCGACATTGGGGACAAAGCCTTCGTGGAAAGGTGTCGGAACGGCTATGATAAAGACATCGGCTTCAGTTGGTTTAATATCGGCTTTAAGGTTTCCCGAATTGACGGCTGACTTAACAAAAGTATCCAATTCCGGTTCAACGATATGGATTTCTCCGCGATTGATGATATCGACGGCTCGTTGATCAAGATCAACACCATGAATATTATAGCCTTTATTTGCCAATAACGCGGCTGTCGGTAAACCGATATAACCCAGGCCTATGACACAAATCTTTTTTATGGTATTCACGCGGCCTCTTTCATAAAATTTATAATGCGTTCACAGGCTTTGCCATCCCCATAAGGGTTATGCGCTTTAGACATAATTTCATAAGCTTGCTTATTATCTAATAAGTTATTCGTTTCGCTAATAATCCGTTGTGTATTGGTGCCGACGAGTTTAACCGTACCGGCGTCGACAGCTTCAGGGCGCTCGGTGGTGTCGCGCATCACCAATACCGGTTTGCCTAAACTGGGTGCCTCTTCCTGAACGCCGCCACTATCGGTAATGATTAATTTGGATAGGCTCATCAAATAAATAAACGCTTCATATTCCAAGGGTTCAATGAGGTAGACATTTTTGACACCTGTTAATAATTCATTGACCGGTTTGCGGACATTAGGGTTTAGATGCACCGGATAAACTATATTAATAGTGGGCCTTTCCAGGGCTATTGTTTTTAATGCCGTGCAAATATCAATAAAGCCCTGGCCGAAATTTTCGCGTCTATGTCCTGTAACCAGGATGAATTCAGCCGCTTTTGGATCAAAGCCCTTTTGTTTGATAGAGTCATGCACTTTTTCTCGAAAACCAAGGTCGGTTTCAAGCTTGTTTTTCATTAATAGTAAGGCATCAATAACGGTATTTCCGGTAACGATAATTTTATCCGGCGCTACATTTTCTTTTAATAAATTGTCCCGGCTTTGCTCGGTTGGGGCAAAGTGATAGCAGGTAAGCTGCGATGTCAGTTTACGATTGGCTTCTTCCGGCCATGGGGAGTAAAGATTGCCGGTACGCAGTCCCGCCTCTATATGCCCGACCAATATTTTTTCATAAAAGGCGGCCAGACTGGCTGCAAAGGTCGTCGTGGTGTCGCCATGTACAAAAATAAAATCGGGTCGAAAGCTTTGAAAAACGGCTTTCATGCCTAGCAGAATATTACTGGTAATAGCGTACAGATCCTGATTGGGTTGCATTACATTTAGATCAAAATCTGTTTCAATTTCAAATAATGACAAGACTTGATCCAGCATTTCCCTATGCTGGGCGGTAACGCACACTTTGGTTTCAAAGTCTTTATTTTGTTCATGGAATGCTTTTACCAACGGCGCCATTTTGATGGCTTCAGGGCGAGTGCCGAATACCAGTAGGATTTTTTTCATGTGTTTCAATAAAGTCGTTTACAATTTTTTCGGCAACAATAACCTGATTTTTTCTTCATCTAGCTCTGTTAGCTCAATAAATGAGATGAAGGGTTATATATTTCGCTGTTAAATAACAATCAACCCACAATATCTTTGACATACCATTTCAGCACTTCATCAACCCCGGCGTTTATACGGTGACTGGGGCAATAACCCAGCTGGTTTTTAGCCTTGGAAATATCAGCCAGCGAGTGCCGCACATCCCCGGCGCGAAAGTCCTGGTATAGGGGGCTGAGATTTTTCAAATGTGGATACTGTTTTGTCAGACCCGCCCTTATCAATTCGAATAAATCGTTCAGTGTCGTTCTATCGCCTACCGCCACGTTATAAACCTGATTTGCGGCGTCATCACTGGCGACCGCCGCCAATATATTGATCTGGATAGTATTATCTATATAGCAAAAATCGCGGCTGGTTTCACCGTCGCCATTAATAACAACCGGTTTGTTGGTAATCATGGCCTCGACCCATTTAGGGATAACGGCGGCATAAGCGCCGTTTGGGTCTTGTCTGCGTCCGAATACATTGAAATACCGGAGTCCTATGGTTTTAAAACCATAGGTGTCTGCAAAAACCTGAGCATACAATTCATTGACCAGCTTGGTAACCGCATAAGGTGACAGCGGCTTGCCGATTTTATCTTCAACTTTGGGTAAGCCGGGGTGGTCTCCATAAGTGGAGCTGGATGCGGCATAGACAAAGCGTTTAACGTTGGCATCGCGGGCAGCAACCAGCATGTTCAAAAAACCGCTTATGTTATTTTCGTTAGTGTTAATCGGATCGGCGATGGAGCGGGGAACCGAACCCAGCGCGGCTTCATGCAGAATATATGTCATTGATTCGCAGGCCAGACGGCAGGTAGCCAGATCCCGGATATCGCCTTCTATAAAAGTAAAGTTAAGCCATTGCCCGGAGGTTACGCAAGCTTTGACCTGGTCAAGATTATGACGATGTCCGGTAGCAAAATTATCCAGCCCCACGACGTACTGATTATTTTTCAATAACGTTTCTAACAGGTTAGAGCCGATAAATCCGGCGACACCTGTGACCAGCCATTTTTCCGGCTTTTTGTTCAATTGGGCCAAGATTTCTGTATAGTGAGTCATATCAATCCTTAAAGCCTTCCATCTACTTGATCCGGCCTAAGAATGTATTTAATATCGTAGAGCACATGACTTTCCTTGCCTAATTCCCTTATTTTTTCTGCACCCATACTGACAAATTGCTCATGTTTAACCGCTAAGATGATAGCGTCATAAGCGCCCGGCTGCGGCGTATCGATAGGGGTGAACCCATACTCATGCTGTGTTTCCTGGGGGTCGACCCAGGGGTCATAAATATCAACCTTGGCGCCATAGCTGTTAAACTCCTTAATCATGTCTATGACGCGGGTATTTCGAAGGTCGGGGCAGTTTTCTTTAAAGGTTAAACCCATCATTAAAATCGTGGCTTCATTGATGTGTATGCGTTTTTTCAGCATGAGCTTTACCACCTGGGTGACAATATAATTGCCCATGCTGTCATTTAAACGTCTGCCCGCCAGGATAATTTCAGGGTTATAGCCTATGGCCTGCGCTTTATGGGTGAGATAGTAAGGATCTACACTGATACAATGCCCGCCGACCAGACCGGGTCTAAACGGCAAAAAATTCCATTTAGTTCCTGCGGCTAACAGCACTTCTTCGGTATCGATGCCCAGTTTATTAAAAATTAAAGCCAATTCATTAATCAAGGCGATATTGACATCGCGCTGGGTGTTTTCGATGACCTTGGCGGCTTCAGCGACTTTAATGCTGCTGGCTTTATGTGTGCCTACGGTAATGATGCTTTTATATAAGGCATCAACTTTATCCGCTGTCGCCGGCGTTGAACCGGATGTTATTTTTAAAATATTGGTGACGCGATGTTCTTTGTCGCCCGGATTAATTCTTTCAGGGCTGTAGCCAACAAAAAAATCGATGTTAAAAGTTAACCCTGAAATCCGCTCCAATATTGGCACGCAAACTTCCTCGGTTGCACCGGGATAAACAGTCGACTCATAAATGACGATGTCGTTTTGTTTGAGGACGCCACCTAACAATTCACTGGCTTTTTCCAGTGGTGACAGATCCGGTTGTTTATACTCATTAATGGGTGTCGGAACCGTGACGATGTAAGTATTACACTGCGCAAGCTCATCTACTGCGTAGGTATAGCGTAGGTGTGCGGCTTCTGCCAACTCTTCATGACTGGTCTCTAATGTGCGGTCTGTGCCGGATTGTAATTCCTTGATCCGCTGTTGGTTTATATCGAAACCAAGAGTAGGGTATTTTTTTCCGAATTCTACCGCCAGCGGCAGTCCGACATAACCCAGTCCAACAACGCCAATTTTAAAATCAGTCATCTTTTCTATTTTCCAGTTTTTTAACAAACAATATCTTCTGGTTTCAACGCACTATAGCCCCGCATCCTCTATTTAACCACAGTTATGGCAATATTGGGACTTTCCGGAGTTACTACAAGCGTTCTGGTAGCCGGATGTATTATGACATCCATAGCTTCCATGGGGATTGCGCCCAATAACACTTCGTCATAGGTAACCAACATCACCCCTCCTGGTGATAAGCCACAATACGCTCAACTTCTTTTTTCGACCCTAAAACCAGGGGTACGCGTTGATGAATGCCGTCCGGCTTAATATCAAGAATACGCTCACGTCCTGTAGAACACGCGCCTCCCGCTTGCTCAATAATAAAAGCCATCGGGTTAGCTTCATACATAAGGCGCAGTCTGCCGGGTTTTGAAAGGTCACGTAAATCCAGCGGATATAAAAATACGCCGCCACGCGTCAGAATGCGGTAAACCTCGGCAACCAGCGACGCGATCCAGCGCATATTGAAGTTTTTTCCGCGCGGGCCTTCCGTCCCTTGCAAACACTCGGCTATATAACGTTGCACAGGCGGTTCCCAGAAACGCTGGTTTGACATATTAATGGCAAATTCGGAGGTCTCTTCAGGTATGCGTATGTTGGGATGGGTCAGAATAAATTCACCTATGTCCTGATCGAGCGTAAATCCGTTAACGCCGTGGCCTGTGGTCAAGACCATCATGGTTGATGGGCCGTAAAGCACAAACCCCGCACAAACCTGCTCGGAACCCTTGCGCAAAAAATCTTCAGCGGCAGGGGCTACGCCTTCACGGCAGCGCAGTATGGAAAAAATAGTCCCTACGGTAAGATTAACATCAATGTTAGATGAGCCGTCCAAGGGGTCAAACAGCGCCAGGTACTTGCCCTTGGGGTACTGTGCCGGAATAGCAATAATATCGTCTACTTCTTCCGAGGCCATGCCCGCCAGATGGCCAGTCCAGTTCAGCGCATTGACCATAATGTCATGGGCGATGATGTCCAGTTTTTTTTGTACTTCACCCTGCACATTCTCAGACTCGGCGCTACCCAGCACACCCACGAGATCGCCCCGGTTAACCAGATGCGATATTTCCTTACAGGCGGTTACAATATTGTTCAGCAACAGACTGAACGTTCCCGACGCATCGGGCAAGCCACGCTGCTGCTCAATAATGAACTGGGTCAAGGACACTTTGTTAGTCATGCTTCTTCTCCGTTGGTGTTGTTATTCCATACATGTCCCTAATCATCAACCTTTCTTAAACAAAATGTTATAAATCTTAAAAGCAAGTATTGATGTGGCTAATACCAAGGTGATGGCGTTGGCAAAAATCATCGCTTTATTCGAGAGGTAAATGCCGTAGATTAGCCAACAGAACACGCCCAAAGTAAACAGGCTGTACATGCTCAAGGACAGTGATTCCGTGTCTTTGGTTCTTATCGTCAAGATGGCTTGAGGCAAAAAAGAAGCGGTCGTTAAGGTGGCGGCTAAATAACCGATGGTTTCCGGGTTGATTATCATAATTGGGTAGTGGTTGCTCTTATGACATAGCCGGTTACAGGCACAGCGGCGGTCATTTTTAAGCGGTCAGTCTAGTGACTCACTGTAGATATGTCAACACGCATCCAGGGCCCTATCGGTGCGTAACAGGGAGTTCAACGTAAATCAGCGATACGCTATTAGAAAGAATAATGCTTTTACCGGGCGTTTTTATGGTAAATTCCTGTGTTGTTTTTGGTTATTTAGAATTCTCAATTTGTTAAAGCACTGTTGTTTAGCTACTTTTTTTTGCTGCACTTCGTTGTGGCTGTTGCCGTTTTCCGGTTATGCCGACGACTTTGCCGCAAAAGTGACACGCGCCGGGATAAACCTGCAAGGCGACAGTTATCTGTTGTCTGCGGAAATTGATTATCAGCTCAGTGAGAAAGCAAAGGACGCCTTACAAAACGGCGTGCCTTTATTCTGGTCTATTCAGATCCGGCTGCTGCAACACCGCGATGTGTTGTGGAATAAGGCGCTGGTTGAAGCAGCGATACGATATCGCCTGCAATATTATGCTTTATTGAATATGTACCGGGTCAGAAATGAGGATAACGGCGAGATTTATAGTTTTTCCACGCTGCCTGCGGCCTTGGGCTTGATGTCGGCAGTCCATGATTTTCGTGTAATAGGGAAGGCTGAGCTGGCTCCTGACAAACAGTATTTGTGCGCCGTGAAAGTAAACTTTGATCGTGAAGCGCTGCCATTGCCGCTACGCCCGCTTGCCTATATTGATCCGCAATGGTATCTATCCAGTGACTGGACGCTATGGCCTCTAAAAAAATAAAAATCCCTGTTAACCTGTCGGCTTTAATCCTCTGCGGCCTGATTCTGCTGTCGCTGCAGCTGATGAGTTCGGCAACCCAGGAATCCTCAGAACTGAGCGCAATGTATTCATGGCTGCTGTTGATTAACGCCTTGGGTTCGGTGGCGCTGCTGATTCTGGTCGGCGCCAACATCTATTCCCTGATTCAGCACGTCAAAAAACGCGAGGCGGGTTCGAGCTTAACAAGGCGCATGGTGTCGCTGTTCGTGGTATTGGCGTTGGCGCCGGCAGTTATTGTATTTTATTTTTCCATGCAGTTTTTACATCAGGGCATAGACAGCTGGTTCAATGTGGAAATCGATCGCGCCCTGGAGGACGCGCTGGAACTGAGTCAATCTGCGTTGGATCAACGTATGCGCTGGCATTTGAAGCAAACGCAACAATTGACGGAAAAATTGCAGGATTTATCCGAAAATCTGGCGCCGCTGGAAATAGCGAATTTACGTGAGCTGTCGGGTGCCTCGGAGATGACCCTTTTTTCACGCCAGGGGCGGATTATTGCGTCCAGCAGTATTAACCCCGGCGATATTTTACCTAGCTTGCCGGACGAGCATATCTGGTTGGAATTGCGCCGCAATGGCGAGTATATTGCAGTGGCGCCGGTTCATGAAGAAGAATTGATGATCCGTGTTATCGTTACGATTAAAACCCAGGAAACACACTATTTACAGGCGTTATATCCGGTGCCGGTAAGAATCGCCGACTTGGCGGATTCGGTGGAATTTGCCTTTGTCCGTTATCAGGAGATGAATTTTTTAAGGCACTCATTAAAAATGAGTTTCTCGCTGGCCTTATCGCTGGTGTTATTAATGAGTTTATTGGCGGCGATATGGGTGGCTTTTATTAGTATTCGGAATATTATTGCGCCGGTAAAAGAGCTGGTCAAAGGTACGCAAGCCGTAGCTTCCGGGCATTATGACCAGCAGTTGCCGGTGATGGCCCAGGATGACCTGGGTTTTTTGGTTGAATCTTTCAACGATATGACGCATCGTATCGCTATGGCTCGCGATGAAACCAAAATGGTTGGCTTTGAAGTGGAAAATCAACGCGCTTATCTGGAAACGATACTGGCGAATTTAACGGCCGGCGTGATCAGTTTTGATGCCTTGTATAAAATTCGCACCGCCAATCAGGCGGCGTACCGGATTTTTCATATCCATGTGAACCAGTTCATAGGCCGGACTTTGCTGGAGCTGATCCAAAGCTATACCGAGCTGGCGGAACCTTTGAAATCCATCCAGCGTTTATTGGAGCAGGCGGATGATATTTGGCAGCAGCGGATTGCTTTTTTAGGGCCTAACGGTCGGCAGGAATTGCTGTGCCGGGGCACGCCGCTGTATTCCCAGGAAGGTTTGCGGGTCGGCGCGGTCGTGGTGTTTGATGATGTTACCGACTTGATACAGGCCCAGAAGAATGCGGCCTGGGGCGAAGTGGCGCGCAGACTGGCTCATGAGATCAAGAATCCGNNGAAAAATTGGAACCGGCTGACGCCGAAATTTTACAACGTTCGACCCGAACCATCGTGCAACAGGTTGAGGCGATGAAGGAGATGGTCGATGATTTTTCCGAATACGCCAAGCCATCTAAAAAACAGACGGTAGATATTGATTTGCCGCGCCTGGTTCAGGAAGTATTGGCGCTTTATGCGCTAAAATCGGGGGTGAAATTCAAAGCCTATTATGAGACCGGCTTGCTGATGATTAACGGCGACCCGGTCAGCATTCGGCAGGTGCTGCATAATCTGATAAAAAATGCGCTGGAAGCGANNTACCGATTTTATAGAAATAGCGCTATATGATGACGGCCCCGGTATTAAAGAGGAGCAAATTGAGAAGATTTTTGAACCTTATGTGACGACTAAAACTAAAGGTACCGGGCTAGGCTTGGCGATAGTGAAAAAAATAATTGAAGAACAT
>PMJA01000213.1 GCA_003158415.1 Methylobacter sp. | reverse complement strand
TCAGTTTTCAATCGGCGCCAACAGCTGATGTATGCGAACCAATACCCGGCAGGGGAAAGCCGGTGCTGCCCATTTTCAATTCCCGCATACCAGGTAACCGTTTCCAGGGCTATTTGACTAGACCATAAGTAATGTCCAACTGTCCATACCAGGACTATCAGAAAAGCCTCGATCAGCTTCGAATTGCGCAGGCGCATGGCAGAGCCGATGAGGGCTTCGAACTGCAGGCGGGTTTGCGGCGGAACGATCCCGCGCTCGATAAATTGTTTGACGATCAGCCGTATCCGCTGGTGAACCATAAGCTCAGCTACCAACAGCAATGGCAAGGCCACCAGAAAGCGGACATGGACATCCACGTCGTAAAAAAAAGGGACTTTACTAGCGCCGCCTATCGCATCACCGGCCCACACCGAAAGCAACAATAACGGCAACCAGGCAAACAAAGAAATGATAAGAACACGGCGATTGAGCAAGCCGAGCGTATCGGTATTGATCCGTGCGCGGATGAAAAACTGAAAAAGCGGGCCGCCGAGCACCAGGGAAAAGTCATCGGCTTGTTGGCTATCGGGTGAACTATTCATAGCGTTTTTACTATCTATATATTGAATAATGATAACGTGTCGTTATACACACACTTCAAGTAACCCGTCATACCCGCCGGGAAGCGGGTATCCAGTACCAGGGATGGCAATCTCAAATACGTCCATGTGGCCTGGATTCCGGCCAACCCTCGCTATACGCTCTCCCTGCCGGAACGACGGGCTTTAAGCACTTGTGTATAACGACGAGCGCTCCAGCGTGGGAACAATAAATCCAAATAAGAGGTTAGTCGCGAAATCAGTTTTTAGCGGGCTTGCTAACCTCAATAGAAGTCGCTCTCGTCAGGCGTGCCACTACCGTGTTGCCTTTTATGATTTCGTTGAAACGTTTGACTTCAGGCCCCGCTTTTATCTTTATGATCTTGCCTTCGGGGCCTTTCAGCTTCACTTCCCGTGTTTGGTAATCAATGGCTACAACGGTCGCTTTCACTTCAACTGCGTCAATGGCAGAAAATCCCGGCTTGCTGCCTAAGCGAGCGCGTTTGACTTCCGTTGTGCGATTCGCAGAGGGTTTGCTCGCTCCGGTCACGAATAACTCAACGGTTTCCATGAATGTTGCTGTGACGTCGTCACCGACGTGAATTTGTGCAAAATTACGAACTTCAGGCCCGCATTTTATTTTGGACTCTTTGCCGTCGGGATATTTTAACGTAACCACCCTGTTTTTCTTATTGATGGCTTTCACTTTTGCCGAGATGTAGAGTAGCTCACCTTCAATTGCGCCGGGTTTATCCGCCGCCACTTGTTCTTGAGCGATTGATGCGGTGATCGGCTCTGCCACAGCGGCAGCTTCCGGTTGATCTTTACTCCCGGAATCGGCGCATCCTGATAACAGCGATACAGTGAGCAAGCCGGTAAAGCCGAGAACTAACCAATGTTTTTTTTCTTTCATAAATAAACCTTATTGAGTGGGATGTTTTTCGGTTGCGTAGTTCGGGTTAGCGATAGCGTAACCCGAACTACATGGTTTAAAAGTGCAATCTCTTATTTTTTTCGCATTTCATGCAATGGCTAAGAACAAATGATCACTTAACTTCTTTGGTAAATTCACAGCGTTGCTTAATCAGCGGCGATGTGCCCGGATTGCCTATGCCTTTGGCAATCATAGCGACCACACGGTCATCCTGATCATAACCGATATGGGCTTGCATAGGGTTGGCAAGATCGGTCATACCAAAAGCATCCATGACTTTGGCAATGTTGATATTAACATTGGTGATCTTGGCGCAAAGCCTGGAGTCTATATATTTTTCAGCAAATCCGGGCGGTATGCCGTAACTTAGCAGGTCATTGGGGTCGCTAAAGGCGATAATCTCTGATTCACTGAGCATACGCTTTTTATAATCAGCACCTTTAGGATCGCAATAACTCGCCTCCTGTCCCGCCACTTCGGGCAGTTCGCGGCCCAATTGCAACATGGGCAGTTGGTTGGAGAGCATAAAAAAGGGGATACGCTTGCTTTGTAATGCCGCAACGGCTTTTGGAGAAAGAATAAATTTTGCTTTTAGTTCTGAAGAAAAATGTTTTTCAGGCGTAGCCAGCACGGAAGCGACACGCTGCATGCCATCCATTACAATACGACTACCCAAGCTGTGGGAGATGATCACAAAGTTATCTTTAGCAATGTGGTCGGCATTGGAATCGTTCAGGCCCATGCAGGCATGTTTGCCGCTATTGGGAAGATCTTCCCAATCTTGTGTAGCCATCCAGCAGAACGACTGTGCGAATGCCGCCAGGATAGGCACACGGCTTTGTCCCAGATAAATAATAGGATCGGGGCCGGTATCATTGCTAAATTTCTTCAACATGCCGTTGATTTTGGCCCGGCGAAAATCGTAATCTCCCGAATTATCGAAGTCCAGCAGGGCTTTTTCAGGGCGGGTAATGTCTGACCAGGTCAGCTCGTAAAAAGTCAGTTCTTGGCCGTTTTG
>PMJA01000252.1 GCA_003158415.1 Methylobacter sp. | reverse complement strand
CCCAGCGACCCTGGCATTGCTGAGACCTTGACCGGGCTATACGATTATTTAACACAACACGACTACGCCGTGTATGTGGCTGAAGACAGCGTCCAGTTTATTAAAAATCACACCGTAACCCCATGTTCCATAGAAACGCTGGGGCACTATTGCGATCTGGTGATTGCGGTAGGCGGTGACGGGACTTTTCTATCCGCCGCTCGCGCTATCGTCGCTTATGACATCCCGTTAATCGGTATTAACCTGGGACGACTGGGGTTTTTGGCGGACATCTCGCCTAACGATCTGCCGGATAAATTGCATCATATCCTGCAAGGCTATTATACTGAGGAAAATCGCTACTTATTACGCGCCAAAATCATACGCGATAACCAGGTAATACACGAAGAAACCGCTGTCAATGAAGTGGCTATTCATCGCTGGGTGACGCCGAGCATGATTGAAATCGTGACTAAAATCGATAATGTGTTTTTAAATTCGCAGCGCTCCGACGGCTTGATTATTTCCACGCCCACCGGCTCGACGGCTTATTCCTTATCGGCGGGCGGGCCGATACTGTATCCGTCATTAAATGCGCTGGTATTGGTGCCGTTGAACCCGCATACTTTATCGAACCGACCGATAGTGATACATGATTCCGCCGAGATCGAAATCAGCTTTTGCCAAGCCAAGCAAATCAACGCGCTGGTGACCTGCGATCACATCGAAATTCCCGATGTATTGATCAGCGATAAGATTTTGATTAAAAAAGACCCGAAACCGATTAGAATTTTGCACCCTGAAGGCCAGGATTTTTTCCAAATCCTCAGGAATAAATTAAACTGGAGCAGTGGCTACCACAGTTAATCACTATGCTATTAAACCTATCTATCATTGATCTCGCCGTCGTCAAAGCCCTGGATCTCGATCTGGAAAAAGGCATGTCGGTGCTGACCGGCGAAACCGGCGCGGGTAAATCCATTTTATTGACTGCTCTGGGTCTTGCGTTGGGTGACCGGGCCGATTCCGGCTATGTGCGCCCAAATAGTAAACGCGCCGAAGTCAATCTGGAATTCGATCTGATTGATGCGCCCGACGCCCGGCAATGGCTGAAAGACAATGAGATGGATGACGAGCAACACTGTTTAATCCGGCGCATCGTCAATCAGGATGGCCGCTCCAAGGCCTATATCAACAACCGACCCGTCACCTTGCAGTTTTTGCAGGAGCTGAGCGAGAAACTGGTTGAAATTCACGGTCAACATGCCCATTTGACCTTGCTCAACAGCGATGAGCAGCGCCGTTTGCTGGACGCTTACGCAAAAAATCAGCCGCTGCTGGATCAGGTCAACAACTGTTATAAGCACTGGCTGCTGGCGCATAAAGAACTGGCCGGGCTGATTAAAGCCAGCGTCGATCAAAGCGAGCGCGAAGAATTGCTGCGTTACCAGCTTGAAGAACTGCAACAATTGGATTTGGCGAACTTCAGCTATGCGGCGTTATCGGAAGAACACGGCAAGCTGGCGAACCTGGGGCAGATTTTAAGCACGGGACTGGCTCAGGTAGAGCTGCTTTATGAGGGTGATCCGCAATCGGTTAATCAAATGCTCAGCCACAGCGTCAGTGAACTGACGCATATTGCCCTGTATGCGCCGGAATTAACCGACATCTGCAATCTGTTATCGGAAGCCCAGATTCTGACCGAAGAAGCCGCCCTGCAATTGCGGCGTTTTCTGGAATCCCAGGAAGCCGACCCGCAGCGCATGGAGCAACTGGAAAACCAGATCGGCGTTGTGCAAAGCCTGAGCCGCAAGCATCATGTGACTCCCGATGAACTGCCCGACCTGGTTGGCAAACTGGAAACCGAACTGGACAGCCTGACCCACAGCGGCGAACGTATCGAAACGCTGACAGCCGAGACCGCGCAACTGCTGGCCCAATACCGGCAACTGGCCGCGCAACTGTCCGAACAACGCCGAACAACCGGCCAGAAACTGCAACAACAGATTTCCGCCATGATTAAAGAACTGGGCATGCCGCAAGGCGAGTTCCTGGTTGATATTAGCGACCTGGAGTCCGATGCACCGAAGCTGAACGGCAAGGATAAAATCGAATTTTTAGTCAGCGCCAATCCAGGGCTTCCGCCCAAACCACTGGCCAAAGTCGCTTCTGGCGGGGAATTGTCGCGCATCAGTTTGGCGATACAGGTGACGACGTCCAACGACAAAACCACGCCCACCCTCATTTTCGATGAAGTGGATTCTGGCATAGGTGGCGGCGTCGCTGAAATTGTCGGGCAAAAACTACGCAGCTTAAGCCATAACCGGCAGGTAATGTGCGTCACCCATTTGCCGCAAGTCGCCGCCCAAGCGCATCATCACCTTTATGTGGAAAAGAACAATAAAACCGACATTACGTCTTCTCAGGTCAGATTATTGCATGATGAAGAACGCGTTGAAGAAATCGCCAGAATGCTGGGCGGCGTCACCATGACCGCCAACACCCTGGCCCATGCCAAAGAGATGTTAAGTACAGGAGTAAAACAGTCTTAACAAAGTAGATTGTAACTATTCGGCGCAAAACATAATCCCCCTCTCCGAAGGGAGAGGGTCGGGGTGAGGGGAAATTAAGGAAATAATCCATTTTAATCCCCCTCATCCTAATCTTCTCCCTCAGGGAGAGGGAATGTAGTTTAAATAAGCACTGAATAGTTATTACAAAATGTAGTATTCAACACGCAGGCGCGAAGTTTTTCTTCGTATCTTCGTGCTTGTCTATTTGTAATTACACATCACAGGGAACAAAACAATGACTCGATTTCCAGCCGAATGGGAAAAACAATCCGCCGTATTAATTGCCTGGCCGCATAAAACCAGCGATTTTGGCACTCGACTTGAATCTGTAGAGCAATCCTACAGCGTGATTGCCGATACCATTACACAATACCAGCGACTCATTATCGTCTGCCGCGACGACAGCCATCAGCAGCATATTCAAAGCTTAATCAGCAATCACGATGATATAGACTTCATCCACGCCACCGTTAATGACATCTGGGTTAGAGACACCGTTTTTCTCAGCGTAGAACAAGAAGGCGTCATTTCCCACCTCAACTTTTTGTTCAACGGTTGGGGCGAAAAATACCAGCACCAAAACGACAATGCCCTCAACCACAAACTGTTGAACGCCAAACCCTTTAAAGGCAAAGCCCACAAAGACGTCGACTTTATACTGGAAGGCGGCAGTGTCGACAGCGACGGCATCGGCACGATCTTAACCACTAAACAATGCCTGTTAAATCCGAACAGGAACAAGGGTCTAAGCCAACAAGAAATAGAACAGCAACTGCTGCTGAACCTGGGCGCAAAACGGGTGCTGTGGCTGGATCAGGAAAACCTGACCGGCGACGATACCGACGCCCACATCGACACGCTGGCCCGTTTTTGCTCCGCCAACACCATCGCCTATACCCGTTGCGACGATGTCGACGACCTGCATTACACCGGCCTGAAATTTATGGAGCAGCAGTTACAGGATTTAAGAAACCAGGCGAACGAGCCTTATCATTTAGTGCCGTTGCCGCTGCCGAAACCGATCTATAATGAAGAAGGCCAACAATTACCGGCCAATTACGCCAACTTTTTGATTATCAACCATGCCGTTTTGACGCCGGTTTATGGTGATCCGATGGATGACATCGCATTGGCGCGATTGGCGGAGTGTTTTCCACAGTATGAAATCATCCCCATACCGTGTAGGCCGCTGGTGTACCAATACGGCAGTTTGCATTGCATGACCATGCAGTTTCCTGAGGGCATAGTCGGGGTTGTTGCTTGATAAGCTAAGACATTTAACCGAGCCGGACGGGTTTTGCAAACCCGTCCGCAATAGTTGAAAGGGTCGTAGTCAGCTGTAGTACAAGCCACGAGCTATGTATCGCAGAATTCATTAACAATCTTATTTGGCTGCCTCATAAAAAAGACGAACCAATGGTGCATAGCGGCCATGTTTCATGGCATGTTGCATCGCGGCGTAATACATCGCCCGGTTCTTGCCATCAAATACAGGCGGCATTAGTCCGGCATTCAAGCACTGCGCCATAACCAAAGCGCGACCCACGCGGCCGTTACCATCACCAAACGGATGAATTAAGATAAAATAAGCATGGGCTTTGGCAATCGCTTCCAGCTTAGCCGCCTTAGCCTCTTTATAAACCCATCGGTGCATTTCTTCTTCAATATCTTCCGGCTCAGTAGTTTGTACGCCTTCTAGCAGCCCCATCACACGAATTTTGGTGGAAAAAAAACCGGCCCACTCATAAATGCCCCGCATAAAATCGGCATGTAAGGTCTTAATGCTCTCTACAGTAATCGGCATCGGCTCTCCGCGCTCTACAATTCTCTGCCAAAGTTGCTTATGCGTAATAAAGGTATTAAAGCCTTCATGGAAAGTCTGTCTGTCCATATTCCTTGGCAGCTTCTTTCCATCAATAATAGTATCGAAATCCGCTTTCACCATATCGGTTTCTATTTCGATCGTGCCATAACTCAGACGACGTATAAATGGTAGAAACAGCGCGGGGTTATGAGGCATATCGTCGGGTAACAAAACCGCTTCAAAGGTTTGCTTTGGGGTATCCCATTCAGGAATCAAAAAATGCTGGCAATACAAAACATCAATATCCAGACGATGCTTGACAGAGATTGATTCAGGCTTTTGTCGCCAGTTGAGTAGCGTTCGCCTTGAAACTCCCATCGCTTCCGCAAACTTTGTCGAATAAACAAACACCGACTGTAGCGGGTCAAGCTTGTCTATCATACTGATTTCAGTATATTTCATAATAATGATGCGGGTTGCCAAGTATTGTATTTAGAATAACAAAAGTGAGAAACTTACTAAATATTAATTAATATGTTTCTCACATCGGGTTCTCAGGCATTTATCCCCACTGCCATTAAGTTAAACCGTTCGCTGAGCGGAGTCGAAGCNNTGGCTTCGGCTCCGCTCAGCCAACGACTCCGCTCAGCGAACGGTTTAGTTATCAAGTCACAGAAAAATTCAAGGCCCGAAACAGGGCAATGAGTTCGCGCAAACCGATGCGCGGGGACTGAAAGATAAGGTACAAGGGTTCCCTGCGTACTACATGGAATTTATCCCAATACTCAGACCGGCCATGCAGGTTAACCAGCTTGGCAGCCAATCGGTAGAGACTGCGCGACAGAAACTTGGTAACACCGCCGCAGCCATCGATTTGCCCCAGTGCCTTCAATGGCCCGACGCCAAGGCAGACCGAGTGAGCGCCCTCTTCGCGCAACGCCTGTAGGGCGGCGGTTACCATGAGTTCGTTGGTGTAAAGCGGCGCGGCTGGCGAGGAGAACACGATGTTGATCAGGTTGCTACACTCAAAACAACCCACATTCAGCATTGAAAGAAAGCCGACAACGCTGCTTGCCTGTTCAGCAATGAACCAGCGTCGCCCCATCCCGTCATTGAACAGGCGTGGATGGCCAAGATACATTTGCATACCGTGGCGGGCAGTAAGCCAATGATCGCAAGTTGTTTCCGCTTGTGCTTCCAACCGGGCATCGGTATTTGTTGTTCCAAAATACTCGTTAACCATCACGCCTGTCCGGCGGGCGTGGTTAAGATGTTGGCGCAGATGGTGGCCTTGATGGTCTAACTCAGGATCGTCTTGGGGATCGGCTATCAACAAATCCGCGAACGCCATCGTGGCATAACCACGTTCTTTGGCGTAGGCTTGCATATCCGCCGTGACCGTCGTGTACACGAAGATCCAGTCATTGTCGGCACAATAGGCGGCAAAAGCATCGGCCAACGAAGTTTTATGCTCAGGCGCACAGACGGGATCACCCTGGACGACGGCGCACCGGCACACGACCTGAAAGCAGATTAATCCATCAATACCGGGAGCCCGA
>PMJA01000296.1 GCA_003158415.1 Methylobacter sp. | reverse complement strand
GGTGCAGGCGTTGTTGCATCAATACTTGAATAATATTTTAAATTAGTATAGAATATCAAGTTCTTTAAAGTTTGTCTGAATAGGTCAGTAGTTCAATTGGTAGAATGGCGGTCTCCAAAACCGCTGGTTGGGGGTTCGAGACCCTCCTGGCCTGCCACTCAGGCATAACAAATCGATATTATCTATTATAATAATAAATAACACATGAATACTCAAACAGAACCAGCGGCGTCGGTTGCTGATATTGTCAAGCAAGTTTTTTCTGTTGTCTTTGTGGTTGCTGGAATAGCCGCATTTTACTATTTTTCAGCAGATCACTCTTATTTCAAAGAAATTAGACTGTTATATCGAGTCTTAGGTTTGGTTGTTGTCGTGTTGGCAGTTTTGGGCATGATGCTGACTACCGGCTTGGGTCGTACTGTTTGGAGTTTCGTGTTGGAGTCCAAGCAAGAAGTTCGAAAAGTTGTCTGGCC
Source organism: Methylobacter sp. (assembly GCA_003158415.1). Lineage (GTDB taxonomy): Bacteria > Pseudomonadota > Gammaproteobacteria > Methylococcales > Methylomonadaceae > Methylobacter_C. The sequence continues at coordinate 2,515 of PMJA01000296.1, read as the reverse complement.
GACTCGTGATGAAACGATGCGTACCACGTTGCTGGTCTTCGCGATGGTTTTTATAGTAGGCTTGATTTTGTGGTTGTTGGATATGTTCCTCTTTTGGGGCGTCCGTGTTTTAACTGGGCAGGGGTAAGGGAATGGCGCTACGCTGGTATGTTGTACACGCCTACTCAAACTTTGAAAATAAAGTTAAGCAAGCATTGGAAGATAGAATCAAAAGGGAAGGTCTGGAAGAGTATTTCGGAAAGATTCTCGTACCCACGGAAGAAATTGTTGAAATGCGCATGGGGCAGCAGCGTAAAAGCGAAAGAAAATTCTTTCCCGGTTATGTGCTTGTACAGATGGAATTAACTGATGAGACATGGCACTTGGTTAAGGATGTTCCCAGAGTATTGGGCTTTATAGGCGGGACGTCAGATCGCCCCGCTCCTATCTCGGAAAAAGAAGCTATGTCCATACTCAATAGGGTGGAAGAAGGCGTTAATAAGCCTCGTCCTAAAATTCTGTTTGAGGCTGGCGAGGTAATTAGAGTCATTGAAGGGCCATTTAAGGATTTTAATGGTGTTGTCGAAGAAGTTAATTACGAGAAAAATAAATTAAAAATATCAGTGCTCATTTTTGGCCGGTCTACATCTGTTGAATTGGGTTTTGGGCAGGTTGAAAAAAGCTGATAGCAGAACGCAAGTATTGCGATTCTGGTGTTTTACCGGATCTCTGTCTGAATAAGGCAGGGATTTTTGTGTCTAGGGGGAGCTGAAAAGCGCTTGTACCCATATTGGAGTAAAAAATGGCAAAAAAAATAACAGCATATATAAAACTGCAAGTAAAAGCAGGTGAAGCAAATCCAAGTCCCCCGGTAGGGCCTGCGCTGGGTCAGCGTGGCGTCAATATCATGGAATTTTGTAAGGCATTTAATGCGAAGACGCAGGATGTAGAAAAAGGCCTGCCTTTGCCTGTCGTTATCACAGTTTATAGTGACCGCAGCTTTACATTTATTACCAAAACACCGCCTGCTTCAATTCTTTTGAAGAAAGCCGTGGGTATAAAAAGTGGCAGCAGCAACCCCAATACCAAAAAAGTCGGCACAGTGACTCTGGCGCAATTGGAAGAAATTGCTAAAGCAAAAATGGAAGATTTGAATGCCGCAAATCTTGAGGCGGCGGTAAAAACAATTGCAGGCAGTGCGCGTAGCATGGGTCTGAATGTAGAGGGATTATAATGGCTAAGTTATCAAAAAAAGCGAAACTCATTAAAAGCAAAGTCGATAGAACCAAGCAATATTCAGTCACTGAAGCAGTGCAGATATTGAAAGAGCTGGGTACTGCAAAATTTAATGAAGCGATTGATGTTAGCGTTAATCTGGGTGTCGACCCCCGTAAATCAGATCAAAACGTGCGCGGTGCGACCGTATTGCCTAATGGTACCGGTAAAACAGTGCGCGTAGCGGTGTTTACTCAAGGCGCTAATGCTGATGCAGCAACGGCCGCAGGCGCCGATATAGTTGGCATGGAAGATTTGGCTGAGCTGGTTAAAAAAGGCGAAATGAATTTTGATGTGGTTATTGCCTCTCCTGATGCGATGCGGGTTGTCGGTCAGTTGGGTCAAATTTTAGGCCCCAGGGGCCTGATGCCTAATCCTAAAGTGGGTACGGTAACTACTGATGTGGCAACGGCAGTAAAAAATGCAAAATCCGGACAGGTTCGGTACCGTACTGATAAGTCAGGTATTATTCATACCACACTGGGTAAGGTCACTTTTGATGCGGCAGCTATCCAGGGAAACCTGGAAGCATTGCTTGCAGATTTGCGCAGGGCCAAGCCAACTGCTGCAAAAGGCATTTACATTAAAAAGATTACCTTGTCTTCCACGATGGGCCCTGGCCTGTGGCTGGATCCGGGCAGTATTGCCAGTTAATTGATATAAAAGACTTTGGGTTGCCGCTTAAGACGGTAACCGTCAAAGACCGCAGGTGTGAAAACTTAATACCAATAGGGTTGAAAAACTTTATTTCCTGCGCAGACGGTGTGGAACCTGTTTCAGGCAACAAGCCGTAAGGGGCATCCGACAGGATGTGTTTTATAACTTCTGGAAAATTTTTCCAGAACAATACCGGAGCTAAGCTGTGGCACTAAATTTAGATGGCAAAAAAGCTGTCGTAGAAGAAGTCGCTCAATACGCCGCAAAAGCGTATTCTGCCGTCGCGGCAGAATATCGCGGATTAACCGTAACGGAGTTGACCGAACTGCGTAAAACGGCGAGAGAGACTGGCGTTTATTTGCGTGTGGTTAAGAATACACTGGCAAAACGGGCTGTCGCGGGAACGGAATTCGAATGTATGCAAGAGGGGCTGGTAGGGCCGTTATTGATTGCATTTTCTATGGAAGACCCCGGCTCTGCCGGACGTTTGATCAGTAATTTTGCTAAAACGCATGACAAATTAATCACTAAAATTGTTGCTATCGGCGGACTAGCGTTTGATGGGTCTGAACTTGCACGCTTGGCAAGTCTGCCTACGCGCGAT
>PMJA01000320.1 GCA_003158415.1 Methylobacter sp. | reverse complement strand
AGTAGCAGGGGTGCGGAATATCGGGTTAAGATTGAAAGCTTGCTCTTTTATCGACAAGTGCCGCATTCGTTTCATCAAGTCGCAGAGGTTGGTTAGACTGCGCTTAAGCCGAGATTTCTCGGTGCAGAAACCAACTCTATAATTACCTTTTAGGTTGCGTGTACAGTAGATTGTAAAACCTAGAAAATACAACGTCTCCGGGCGNNATATTGGAAGCAGATAACAAAGTCGTCAATATATCTCACCAAATAGGCTTCGCCTTCAAGGTGAGTTTTAACCACTTTTGTAAACCATAAATCTAACACATAGTGCAGGTAGAGATTGCTCAGTAGTACACTGATCGATCCGCCCTGCGGCGTCCCTTCAGTATTGGGGTGTATTTCACCATCTTCCATAATCCCCGCTTTTAACCATCGACGTATCAGGTTAATAATGCGCGGGTCTCCGACTCGGTGTTCGACAAAACGGAGTAGCCATCCATGATCTAAACTCCCAAAGAAGTTCTTTAAATCCGCCTCCAACACCCAAGCGACCTGCAATGATCTCATTCAGCGTTGCCAGCGCTTGATGCGCACTACGGTGAGGTCGTCCACCAAAAGAACAAGGCAAGAAGTCTTGTTCGTAGATGGATGATAACACCTCTGATACGCTACGTTGTAAGGCGCGGTCGGTAACACAGGGCACACCCAACGGGCGCATTTCCTGTTTGCCGGGCTTTGGGATATAAACACGCCGTATCGGTGGTGCTTGGTAGCCTTTGCGGTGGACGGATTGCAGCATGCTGTCAATCCATCCGTTAAAGTTCTCTTTTGCTTCCAGTACTGTTTGACCATCACACCCTGGTGCCGATTTAATGGGAATTCGATTAAGATTCCCCCATACTCTTTCCCGCGTTATATGATGAGTCAGCGACGTAAACTGGAATTTTGTCTCACTCCGAGCTTTTGCTGCTATTCGTTGGAGTCCTGTTGTCATGACTGGATTATCTTCTCTTTGCATAGAAGTCCGTAACCTCTCTTTGTATAGAGCTCATGTTGCCCATAAACGATTCAATAACTGTTGNNCGCATTATTAGCTTGTCAGATCCTACAAGCTCCGCTTGAGACTGATGGATCTCCCTTGTTCACATGAAGCCCTTTGACAGCATGCCGACGGTACGAACCCCGGAAGCATTCCACTACGCTCGCCAAGCCGCATATTGGAATTCCGTCTTCCCCAGAGAGAGATAGGGTCGACTACTTCAACCACGATCGATTTCGGGGCTAGCTCTCCGTTCACTTGCGTTTCGGCCTACTGTCTCCCTGTCTACGCTTCGCAGTGGCCGTTACCGGACACCACGCAAGACTCGGTTCATGGCTGCTGGCTAGGCTTTACCACGGTGGTCATCTCAGACCACAGAATTTCATGCGCTTGCAAGGCGCAACTCTCACGGAACCGGACGTGAAACTCTCGCTTCATCCGGCTCTTATCATTCAATCTTACATTTACCAATGGGCAAACAACTTGGGATTTCTGCATTTGAAATGCATTGACTCGTCTAATGGCTTGCGCTGTGGTTTTGAGCTTCTTGTACTTACGCTCTGCCCAGCCGCTCAGTTTCTTGTCAAAATGAAATAAGACATGGTTGATTACACCACGTCCGTATTTTCCATAATAGGCCATCCAATTAAGCCAAATATGTTTCAATGTGGGATGGTTTTTAGCCTTCATGAAGTCTTCTCGAAAGCGAGTATTCAAGGTCATCAATTGATGAATGAGGTGCGCCATCTGCATGAATTGGAATAAAGTTATTGCACCTATAAAAGTCCAAACTTATTACGTTTATAACCTATTGTTTCTACGAAGGGTTATAAAAAACTTGAACATCGAGTATTCAATATGTTTTTATATAGAATGAGTGTAGTTTCGTAATTTATCGAAGGGGCTATCTGTAACGGGTCTTTCAGCCGATCTTATAGGAATGTGATTACTGATCCGAATAAAAAAATAACCAATATATCAATTGCTAAACGACGCTGAAGAGTTACTTGAAAAAGTTTTCTTTCATCTCATAAACGCTATAAGGAAATGACGATGACCACTAAACCTGCTGACATAACCAGACCGGCGGATCTCCAAAGGCACGACCTGGGAACAGGTCCTATTCGAAGTCATCATCCTGTTTACAAGGATTTTCTTCCACCCTGCAACAATGCATGCCCTGCCGGTGAAAATATTCAGGCCTGGTTAGCATTGGTTCAAGCGGGCCAGTACAAACAGGCGTGGCAACAAATCATGAAAGACAATCCTATGCCAGCCGTTCATGGACGGGTTTGTTACCACCCTTGTGAAACCGAATGTAACCGTGAGCAACTTGACGGAGCAGTCAGTATCCATGCCGTCGAACGTTTTCTGGGAGATATGGCTTTGGCTGAAAGCTGGCAAATTGAAGCTGGCTCTAAACCCAGCGGTAAACGAATCCTGGTAATTGGTGCCGGGCCAAGCGGACTATCGGCGGCGTACCATCTAGCGTGTCTAGGGCACAAAGCAGTGATTTATGAAGCAGGCGCTATTGCAGGCGGCATGATGCGTTTTGGCATACCAGCATACCGGTTGCCACGACATGAACTTGATTTGGAAATAAAAAGAATCGAAAGCTTAGGCGTAGATATTGTACTCAATAGAAATGTAGACAATCTGCTCGCCGACAAAAAGGAAGGCTTGTTCGATGCGGTATTTGTGGCTGTCGGCGCACATTTGAGCAAACGTATCGACATTCCTGCCAGAGAGGCTTCAAAAATACTCGATGCCATTACCTTTTTACGGGATGCTTCAGCAGGGAATGCTCCAAAACTGGGACGGAAAGTCGTTATTTATGGAGGTGGAAATACCGCGATGGATGCCGCCAGAACTGCAAAACGACTTGGTGCGGAAGAAGCCTTAATCATCTACCGGCGCGATCGCGAGCACATGCCGGCACACTCTTTCGAAGCCGATGAAGCCATTGAGGAAGGCGTCAAAATCAATTGGCTGCGCTCCATTACCGAAATGGATGAAACGTCATTAAAAGTGGAAATAATGGCTCTGGACGAAAGCGGCAGACCTCAACCCACTGGGGAGTATGAAATGCTAGAAGCCGATGCTCTAATTTTAGCCGTCGGTCAGGACACCGATACCGGCTTTTTACGTTCTGTTCCGAACATAGTTTTCACCTCTGATGGAACCGTTCTAGTGGATACGAGCATGAAAACGGGTGCGCCAGGTATTTTTGCTGGCGGCGATATGGTGCCTAGCGAGCGAACTGTTACAGCCGCCGTCGGTCATGGCAAAAAAGCCGCTCACCATATTGATGCGTGGCTACGCAGCACACGGTACATTCCTTCCCCCAAACATGATCTGGTTGACTACGAAAAGTTGCATATTTGGTATCAAACCGATGCTGAGCAAAAAAAACAAGACCACATACCCGCAGACCAACGTACTGAAGATTTTTCCGAAATCGTTGCCGGATTCACTACGGCTGATGCTACATTTGAAGCGCAGCGTTGCTTTTCCTGCGGTAACTGTTTCGAATGCGATGGTTGTTATGGTGCCTGCCCAGAAAATGCTGTCATTAAGCTAGGCCCCGGTAACCGCTATCGATTTGATTTCGAGTTATGTACTGGCTGCGCTGTTTGTTTTGAACAATGTCCTTGCCATGCTATTGAAATGGTTGCTGAAAATGGTGAATAAATAATGACCATAAATCATGTTGTAACTGTTGACGGTAACGAAGCCGTTGCTTATGTGGCCTACCGAATCAATGAGGTATGTGCTATCTATCCCATTACGCCTTCTTCGACGATGGCAGAATGGGCTGACCAATGGGCCACGGAAGGCAAGACCAATATTTGGGACAATATTCCGCTGATTGTCGAAATGCAGAGCGAAGGCGGAGCTGCCGGTGCAGTTCACGGTGCTTTGCAAACCGGGGCTCTGACGACGACCTTTACGGCTTCGCAGGGATTGCTGCTGATGAT
>PMJA01000400.1 GCA_003158415.1 Methylobacter sp. | reverse complement strand
GCCAACTTGTCAACCTTCCGTTTCAACTTTATTTCCCGGCTTCCTGCCCCTTCCGAATAGCCTGCCTCCGAAAGAACTGCGTATTATACAGCCCTAGTCTATTACGTCAAGCTTGTTGTAAACATATTTATTTTATATCTGGGTTCAGCCAGTCCAAATACCTTGCAACCCCCTGTTTAACTGTCAGAAAGTCTTTAGTATAGCCTGCCTGCCTTAATCCTGAAATATCCGCCTGCGTATAGCTTTGATAAGCGCCCTTTAGATGCTCTGGAAAAGGGATGTATTCAATACAACCTTCTTTATGCCAAGCTATGACTGCTTTAGCGACGGTATTAAATGTTTCCGCCCGCCCTGTTCCTACGTTATAAATCCCACGCTGCTCCGGGTGATCTAAAAACCATAAATTCACATCAACCACATCATCAACATAAACAAAATCACGTTTTTGCTCGCCATTAGCCATGCCATCGCAGCCTTCAAACAATCTAGCTTTTTTTTGCTCTATTATCTGTCGATTAAAATGGAACGCCGTGCTGCTCATTGCGCCCTTATGCTGCTCTCCGGGGCCGTAGACATTAAAATAACGAAACCCTGCAATTTGGCTATCCGCCGTCGACAGTAGTCGTCGAACATACTGATCGAATTGAAACTTCGAATAAGCGTACATATTAATAGGCTGCTCGCAACTGCGATCAACCCGAAACCCGTGCTCGCCATTGCCGTACACTGACGCCGAAGACGCATAGATAAAAGCAATATTATTTGTAATGCAGCGATGCAGCAGGCGCTTAGAATAATCATAATTATTCCTCATGACATACTGCCCATCCCATTCCGTGGTTGCAGAACAGGCACCCTGATGAAAAACGGCTCTTACACCGTTTAAAAATGTCGGCGATTCGATTTGCTCTATAAACTCGGTTTTATCCATGTAATCAGCAATATTAAGATCCGCGATATTGTGCATTTTTCGCCCATTGACCAGATGATCAACCAGCAATATATTGCTTTCGCCGCGCCGATTGAGCGCCTTAATTAAATTGCTGCCGATAAAACCTGCACCGCCTGTGACAATAATCATTCCGCCCCCCTCGCCTTGTTAATCATCGCGGTGGTCGATTGACCATCGACAAACTGTAATATTTTAACCTCGCCGCCCGCTTTAATGACGCAGTCGCCGCCAACAACGCCTTCTGGGCTATAATCACCGCCTTTAACAATAACATCCGGCAACAATCGGCAGTACAGGCGCTCCGGTGTTTCTTCTGCAAAGGCAACCACCCAATCTACGCAGGCCAAAGCCGCCAATACCGTCATTCGCTCCTGTAAGGCATTGATAGGTCGCGATTCACCTTTAAGTTGCTTGACCGAGGCATCGGAATTAACCGCTACGCATAAGCGATCGCCTAATGCTTTAGCCTGCTCCAGATAGGCGACATGCCCGGCATGCAGTAAATCAAAACACCCATTGGTCATAATAATCTTTTCATCATGGGCTTTTGCACGGGCAAAAAGCTTAGCCAATTCATTTTCGGAAACAATGCCATAAAAAGAATCTCTAGCGCCATGCATGGCGCGGGTCAACTCCTGTTGCGATACCGTTGATGTACCCAACTTGCCGACCACAATACCGCCTGCCACATTAGCCATATACATAGACTCCGATAAAGGCATGTCCAGCGAGACGCCTAAAGCCATCACGGCGATTACCGTATCCCCTGCACCGGTTACATCGAATACATCTTTGGCTTGCGCCGGCAATGAATGTACCTGATCGTCCTGTATCAGCGTCATGCCCGCCTCACCGCGAGTCAATAACAACGCTGGGATTTCATACCGGACAAGAATCGCCCTCCCCTTTTCGATCAACTGCTGCTCATTATCGCAAGCACCAACCACCGCCTGTAATTCAGACAAGTTTGGTGTTATCACATCGGCCTGAGCATAACGCTGATAATCGACGCCCTTAGGATCGACCAATGCCTTAACACCGGCTTGCTTGGCGGCAATAATATGGCTCGACACATCCACCAACGTTCCTTTGCCATAATCTGAAAATACAACCACATCGTTTCCAGGCAAATGCCTGAGCAAGGCATCCTTCAAGACATCCCGATCAAACTTTATGGGGGTTTCTTCAAAATCCAGCCGAATCAATTGCTGATGCTGCGCCATGACACGTAATTTGCAGATGCTACGCAACGATTTCTCAACCACAAAATCACAAGCTACGCCTTCAGCTTCCAGCATGAACTTTAGCATTTCGCCCTCGGCATCATCACCGACAACCCCCAGCAAAATAACTTTCCCACCTAATTTGGCGATATTAAGCGCGACATTACCGGCGCCGCCTATGCGATCCTCAACCGTCTTAACTTTAACTACCGGCACGGGCGCTTCTGGAGAAATCCGTGTCGCCTGCCCAGACCAATAACGATCCAGCATAACGTCACCGATAACAATAATACGGGCCGCGCCAAACTCAGGCGTTATTGCTAACACTTAATGCCTCCTCAACCACGCCACACCACCAATGACCAATTAAAATATGCGCTTCTTGTATTCTTGCCGTCACTGCCGAAGGCACAATAACGGCGACCGTGGACTGTTTACTCAGTTCTCCGCCCTCACAGCCGGTTAAGCCGATAACATTCATACCTTTAGCCTTTGCAGCGTCTACAGCTCTGAGTATGTTCTTGCTTTTTCCTGACGTAGAGATAGCGATCAAACAATCCTTGTCATTACCCAGCGCTTCAACCTGACGTGAAAAAACCGTTTCAAAGTCAAAATCATTGGCATGAGCCGTCAAAATAGAGCTGTCTGTCGTCAAGGCAATAGCCGCCATGGCCTGACGTTTTTTTTCATAGCGCACCACAAATTCCGCCGCAATATGCTGACAGTCAGCCGCACTGCCGCCATTGCCGCATAACAAGATCTTACCGCCCTGCTTTAAGGTCGCTACCAGTAATTTCCCCGCCGCCTCAATCACATCGCTGCAATCGGCCAATCGGGCTATCATAGCCTGATGTTCTTCAAGTTCTGTCACAAATGTCTTCAAAATAACGCCTCCTCAACCATAAAGACTTGCTCCCGGTAAATCATTTTTTTCAGGATGCTCTTTAAACTGAATTTGATGCAAGCGGGCATAAGCTCCATTTTTTTCAATAAGCTCTCTATGAGAGCCTTTTTCTATAATGCGCCCATGATCCATCACTAAAATCACATCGGCATTTTCAATAGTCGATAAGCGATGCGCTATAACCAGCGTCGTCCTATTGCGCATGACCTTTTGCAACGCCGCCTGAATATAACGTTCTGATTCGGTATCCAAGGCTGATGTTGCTTCATCTAATATCAATATCGGCGCATCCTTCAATAATGCCCTGGCCAGAGCTAACCGTTGCCGTTGCCCGCCCGATAATTTAACACCATTTTCACCGATTTCCGTATCCAGTCCAAGATCCAGCTTACTGACAAATTCCATCGCATAAGCATCTGTTGCCGCTGAAGCGATTTCGTTTTTAGTTGCCGTCGATAGCGACCCGTAAGCGATATTGTTCGCTATCGTATCATTAAATAATGTGACTTGTTGATTAACCAGCGCTATCTGCTTTCTTAAATTGGCCAATTGATAGGCATTTATTTCCACGCCATCCAATAATATCTCGCCGCTCTCATGGGGATAAAATCGCGACACCAAATTGGCCAAGGTGCTTTTACCGCCGCCCGAGGCGCCGACCAGCGCAATGGTCTGTCCCGGCTCAGCCTTAAAATTGATGTCGATAAGCGCCAACTCATTGGCTCCCGGATACTGAAACGACAGGTTTTTAAACTCCAGCGCTCCCTTGCTCCTTTCGACCTGATAAACGCCGTCATCGACCTCGCCCGGCTCATCCAAAATCTCAAATAACGATTCCGCCGCAACTATACCGCGCTGAATATCGCTGTTAGCGTCACTTAATTGCCGAATCGGTCTCGGCAATAAAAATGCCGCCGTTAAATAGCCGACAAACGAGCCGACACTGGCTTGTTCCATAAAAAACAAGGCCATGTACATTAAAAATGCCAATGCCAAAGCAATAATTAACTGCATAATCTGGTTATGAACTGCGGAGGTCGTAGTCATCTTGAGTGATTGCCGTCGATTATAGAGACTGCTATCCACAAACCGCTGTTTTTCATAACTTTCCCCGCCATAACTGCGCACTACGCGATGCCCGTTGACTAATTCCGAAGTAATGTGCGTTATATCGCCTATCGACTCCTGAATACGCTTGCTTAACATGCGCAGCCGCTTGCTGACATAATTCACCAACACCGCAATCAGCGGCGCGACCACTAAAAAAACCAGCGATAACATCCAATTAATATAAAACAAATATACTAACAAGCCCACCGCAGTTAAACCTTCCTGCACCACCTTACGCACGGCATCAGTGGTTGCCTGCGCCACTTGCCCAACATTATGGGTAATACGGGCAATCATGTAACCGCTGTTGTTGGCATCAAAATGCGCAGTAGGCAACTGTGTATACTTGGCAAAAATTTCACAGCGTAACGCATGAATAACATTTAATGACACTTTGGCTAAAAAGTAATTACCTAAATAATTGCCTATACCGCGCAAAACCACTAAGCCGCTAAAAAATAACGGCAGGTAATACATTTTTTCGCGTGATTTTTCTTGTAGCGTGTCAATAATCTGCTGCACCAGTGCGGCGAATAAGGGTTGGGTGCTGGAATAAATCAGAAAACCGATAATACTGATGACAAAAAGACCGCGATGCGGCTTTACATAGGTTAATAGTCGCTTATATATTTTCGCGTTGGCTGTCGATGTCGAGTTCATATTTCATTAAAAGTGCGGGGATGTTAAATATTAATTCTTTGTGTCGTGTGATTCCTTATGGATTTATCCAAGATACTGGGAAACGCCTTTTTTTGCGGCCATAAAATCTTGTTGCTGCACGCGCTCCAGTAATCGCTGATAGTTGGCCGCTTGCTTGCTTTTATCATTATGGGGATGCCACAAATGTAGCACAGGCACTGCAAAGCGCCCCTCCTTGCGTTCAATTCCGGCATGTATGAGTCGGATTACCAGATCGGAATCCTCAAAGCCCCAGCCTTCAAACAACTCATCAAAGCCATTGACCCGAATAAAATCTTTTTTCCACACACCCAGATTACAGGTCATGGCTCTTTGCCATTTTTTAGGCTGAATGCGCCTTAAAAAACCCAACGGTAAATGAAAAAATCCGGATATGCGATTAATTTTTTGTTGCAACCTGAGCAACAGGAAATAGTAAAAAGGTTTTGTATATAAGGGAATCTGCTGCTCAATTACTGTCCGGGTAAACGCCGGGCTTAATAAAACCCGGTTACCCGGAACAAAACACCCCGTCGCGGCAAGCTGCCGGTGCCGGGCGATAAAATCAGGCAACAGCACACAATCGCCATCAACAAACAGCAAATAGTCGCCTTTACTCTGTGCAACCGCCTTGTTTCTAATCGTGCCGGCCCTAAAACCCTGGTCGTCATGATGGCTATAGCTGACGGATACCGGGCTATCCGCACAATAGGCCAGGGTTAACTTAACATTAGCCGCACTGGAGCCGTCATCGGCAATAATAATTTCAAACTGTTTGTCCTGTTGGGCGAACAAACTGTCTAAACACAGCTTTAATGCGGACGGCCAGTTATAAGTAGTAACGATGACAGAAATTAAATTCATTGTTGACGGCTTTGCAGTTCTATTAATTTAACATACTTATAATAGGTTCCTTCGGCATTGGAAATCGACAGCATCAAGCCTTGGCGTCCATCCAAAAATGCAGCTTTAAGCCAATAAGTGCGCACAAAAGTCCACAATGCTTTAAAAATAGCTTTGCTTAGGGATGACCGCACGCCTTTTTGATGCAACATTTTAGCCCCTAAAGACGAATAACTATTCACTTTGTGCAAAACCTCATCCAAATTCACAAAAGCGTCATGTAGCAACGGTGACGTTAATTGCCCCATTTCACCGGGAACAACAATACGCTCATGCACGACCGAATCAGTGAAATAGCCGACATCACGGCGAAATAACCTGAGCACATAATCGGGCCACCAACCGCCATGACGGATTTGCCTACCGCAATAACTGGAAAGACGGGGAATTTCATAGCCGTTAAACTGCGACTGAGCCAGGGCTTTTTCAATTTCCGCTCTTAATTCAGCCGTGACCACTTCATCGGCATCAATCGACAATACCCAATCGCCCGTAGCTTTGTCCAAGGCGCGTTGTTTCTGTATGCCAAAACCCGGCCAGTCGGTAATAAATACCTTATCGGTATAGTGTTTGCTTATGGCTACCGTACTATCGTCACTACCTGAGTCGAGCACGATAATCTCATCCGCCCAACAAACGGATTCCAGGCATCGTCCGATATGGAACGCTTCATTTTTGGTGATGACAATGACACTAAGCATGGTTTATTTCAACGTTAACATCACTGTGTAAAGAGGCGAAGCACAAGGCTATCATAGCGACAAACCAGTGCCCTTCTGCGTGATCCATAATAGGGGTGTTAAATAAACTGGTCACAATTAACGTGAGCAAAAGACCTTGAGCCAGCCATTTTTCTTTATCGGGCAATTTTCGCGAAAGGTAATACTGGCTCGCAAGAAACCCTAAATAAATCGACAGTCCTAATAAACCTAATTGAACACCGATCATTAAGAATTCATTATGGGGGTTTTTTGTCATCAATTGTTCATTGTCGGCAATTCGCTCATATTCCTTGGCAAAACTCCCCGTTCCATGCCCCAATAAAGGCTTCTCAGCGATCAATTTTAATGAATATCTCCAAAATGTGAATCTCGCTCCCATGGAAAATTCAGTCATCTCAGGATGGGCTTGTAAATAAGCTTGAGTACTGGCCAAGCCTTCATTGATTCGTGTAGCCTTATCCGAAAAAGTAAGGAAAAGTGCCAACAGGATGGCCATAACAAACACTGAAAGCAAAAGCACTTTTTTAGTAAAACGCTGGACTCCGAATAGCAGCGCTAATGAAACGGCTATTAATTGCCCTGTACGCCCCTCAACGATAAAAAACAGGTTATACGCGCTCAAGATGAACAGAACCCAGTATAGTTTTGCATGGCCCTTGCCGTGGTATGCTTTATGGGCGCAAAAGAACGCAAAAAAAGAGATGAAAATGCTATGAGTAATACGGCTCTTAAAAGCGGGATCTCCTTGGCCGTTAAGGTCAAGTATGCCGAAGTCCATTAAGTAGGAAATCAGTAATATAAGCACCGATGCGATAACAAAGGCTTTCCATGCCCAACTGCGATAGCGCTCCGCACTTAAAAAGGCCGTCAACACCGGAATAAATATTAACTCCCTGTATTTCGACAGCATAGAGATGGCATCGCTATAAGTTGCACTGCTGTAGCTCAGTCCGAAAATAAAACACAAAAACAACAGCAGAGACCAGACGGCAACGGGGTTTTTCTTTAATATGCCGGGTAGCGCCATAAATTGTGCGGAAAGCAGCCATAACAAGCCCAGCAAGACCGATAGAATGATCGCCAAACTGGTTGAAAAATAAATGGCAATAATAAATAAAGCCGTAAAAACACCACCAGCCTTAATCGCCAATATTTGCATTTTCTCGAACGCTACATTAAACATTTTATTCAAAAGAGTTAAAAGCTTTCATAGAGTTTAAGTGTGTTAGCCATCATGGTGTCAAACGATAAAGAGTGTTTAGCTAACTCAAGAGCATTATTCTCAAGCTTTTGTTTAAGTTGCGGGTCATCAAGTATCCGTAAAACAGCCGCCGCCATTGCCGCCGCGTTTTTAGGGGGAATTACCAGACCATTATATTCATTTTTAACAAGCTCGGTTAATCCGCCTGTGTCGGTAGACACTACCGTTTTGCGCGTAGCAAAAGCTTGCGGCACGACTCTTGACTGAGCTTCCGTGCCGATTGATGCCACCACCACTAAATCCGCCAAATGAGTAAACGCGGCAATGTCTTCCCGATAACCCGTTATAAAAATATTTTTTTCGAGGCCGTATTGCTTAATGAGCGCGTGCAATTGTTTTTCTAAATTTTTATTATCGGTGCCTTCGCCAATGATAAAAAATTTAATGGACTTTTTTTGCGCCAAGATAATTCGTGCCGCCTCTAAAAAATAGACTTGTCCTTTATCTTCCCGAATCATGCTGATATTAACAACCACGTCATCGCTATCAGCAAGAGCAAACTCCGTTCTTAAATAAGCCGAATCGACAGCAGGATTAAATTCATTAACATCGACGCCTTCCCCAACCACCGTGGTTTTATCTTTATTAATGCCCGCCGATACTAGGTTTTTTTTGATGATATGGGCCGCCGCAATGATATGTGTGCAGCCATATTTATAAGCTAAAATCTTCTTAATGGGATTGGTTATTTGACGGCTTCTAACGAGCGGTATACTAAAAAAATAGCTGATCAGACATAAGGTAGAATCGTTGGAGCCATGCGTGTTAATAACATTGACTCTATTTTTCAGGCAAAAAAATAAAATTCTAATCGCTATATCAACGCGCCATGAACGGGTTAAATCCATAGCAATAACATTGGCGCCCAGTACTTTTCCTTTTTTATAGAGTTGGCTATTGGAATGACACAGCAGCCATGACTTATGTCCATGCTGATTGAGATAAACAGCTTCTAAAGCCGTTCTAAACTCTTGCCCGCCCCAATTCATACTGCATTCTGTGTGCAGAATATTCATACCGAAGTCTCTTTTTGCAAAATCGACCGGGCAATAGCCTGTATTTTTTTAGCAGGCAAGCGGTTAAGGCAATCGCTGTGACTTAAGCGGTGGCGCTCACAGCCTTCATGTTGACAAGGCACGCACTCGCCTGTTCCTTGCACCAAAAATACATTATTAACCTGCTGAGTGCCTACTTTATAAAAAGGATTTTTATTTTGGCGGTAAGCGCTAGGCCACGGCGCCCATTTTACCGGGTTGGTCGGCCCCAAAAGCGCAATCACCGGAATTCCCGTTGCGGCGGCCAAGTGCGTGATGCCGGTATCAGGGCCGATGTATAATTTTGCCAGAGCAATAATATGTGCAAGCTGCGCCAGGGTAACCTTACCTTCCAAATTGATCGTATCCTCAGGAAGTTGACGTTGAATAGCGGCGACATAATCCATTTCCTCCTGTGCAGGCCCGCATGAAAGCACCAGTTTTAATCCCGACTGTTTGAGATATTGCCCTACTTCTATCCAACCTTGCACAGTCCATTGTTTGTATGTCCACTGCGGATGCGGGTGCAACACAGCATAGTCGGCATTATCGGCCAAAAAAGGGAATTGCTCTACCAACTGCCGGGTATCGCTAACGGACGGCGGGATGAGTGAAAAACACCGGGGAACATCGATCAAATCCAATAATTTCAAATGCTGCAAAACCGTATGCGTGTTGTCGTCGTCAAACTCTGTCCAACGCTGAACAAAAAAACGCTTCCACCAGCCGGTGGTATTTTTCTGCGGCACCACGGCAACGCGCAACGGCGCCGCAAGTAATGAATATAAAAAGGGGCGGTCTCCAGCCTGCGTAGCAACGGCAAGATCATAGCGCCTAAACAATTGCCGTAAAATGCGCCAATGATCAACGAATTTAGGCCTGTTAGGCACGGTAATAATATGATTAATATCGGGATTGCCTTCGAGCATGGCAGCCGTATTACGAAACACCAACACATCCAACCGGGCATCGGGATAAGCCTGTCGCAACGAGTGTAACAGCGGTGTTGTCAGCAAGACATCACCGAGGTATCTCATTGCGATGACTAAGATGCTTCCCGGCGTTGGCTGTAAAGATTTCTTACTGTTCATTGTCCTGCTTACAGATTTTCCCTTTCTTTTAATTATCAGATTTTCCTTAAATATACGGCCATGTCGTGGCCTTTATTGAGCAAACCTGCAACCGCATTTAATAAATCACCGGCCAATTTTGCTACGTGGTAAAGCGGCATGCCGCAATCGCCTTTTTCGTAAAAGCTAACTCTACGGGTGCGCACCGCCACAACGGAAAAACCGCTACGTTGTGCAAGGGACGCAATAGACTCAGGACTAAAAAAACTGATATGACCACCATGCTTGGAAATGCTCAGATATTCCCAGCGCGAACCCATCGCCGCCATGCTCCAGCTAGCCGCATTCCCTGTACCTATCAATAGGACACCCCCAGGACGTAAAATACGATGAATTTCCTCAAGTAATTCCAGCGGCTGTGACAAATGCTCAATCACCTCAATCAAGGTGACGGCATCAAATTTCCCGTCGGCATACCCCGCCTCTTGCAGAAAGCCTTGCCGCACATTAAGCCCCGATGCCAACGCCGCAGCCGCTGCTTTTGGGGCCGGTTCGATGCCTTCCGCAAGGAATCCCAGATTAACCGCCGTATTAAGGAATGCGCCGCTGGAACACCCCACATCCAGCAGCCGAACTTGTCCAGGAGACTGGTTCAACAATTTAGAAATCTGCTTGAGAAATCCTTTGCCCCGTCGAAAGCTACGTTGTTCCGAACCTGTCACGGGTAACGTCCCTTTGGGATCATCAAACTCCTGCATGGACTGCCAATAATCAGTCGACGTACATTGACTGATCAATTGTCCACAGGCACTGCACCGCAACAATGCGCCTTCAGGTAAAACATACTGGGTTGTTTCCAGCCCTGAATCACACCCGACCGGACAGCCCTTCAAATAACGCAACTTCAAATCAGTCATCGCTACACTTCTGTTCCATTCAGCCAGAGATCATGTTTGTTACACAGGCTCAGCACATAAAGCATCCCGCTATAGCCCTGTAGCGTAAAGCTTGATATGGCCGCGGTGTCCTTAGTTGGATCAAACAGGTGTTCGTCTAAAAACTTATGGTTACTATCCAATAACACATGTTTGACTATATAGTGCTCGTAACCTTTCATTTCATGAGGCGTTACCACTTTTACAGTGACTTTAGCGCCCGCTTTTTCTATCTCAATGTTGGGTAAATGCGTTGCAACCTTCCCGCTCCAGCGACCCGGATCATCCTTGGTATAATAAATATCGCTGGCGCCCTTTAGCGGTTTGTCACTCTCAGCCAAAACCATTGCGGGCGCAACAAAACCTGCGGCCACACCGGCTACACTTAAACGAATAAAATCACGACGTTCCATACCCTTTCCTCTTTGTTTGTGTTGATTGCATCTCGATTTATGGCAGAGTTGCACTTACCTACTTATACGCCATTTTCCTGATACAAATCATATTTGATCTGCATCTCTTTTTTAGAATTTCCTTTCGATAAAATTTCAAGCAACAATCCATGCCAACCTTAAAACAACGCGCTAGTCATTGCCTGCGCCCTGATAAGCATCTTTTCGCGCCTTCACCGACTTCAACCGCTCACGCGCATTTTTAAAACCGCTTAAGATAACCGGCGCTCCGCCTATGGCGACCGCATCAACCAGACAATACCAGGCAGCGACGCCGCTGGGCGGATTACCCTGAGGCAAACCCAGAACCGGATCGATTGCCGCCCACTGCCAGGTACCGACGGCTGTACCTATTAATTCCAGCCAGGTCGTAATAAAGAAGGCGGCAAGATAAACCATAGGCGAACGGCCTTTAAACAGATAGACCAAAAACACACAAAACAGTAGCGCTCCCACCATATCACCCTGTTGCGCAAAGCCGCTGATACCCCAAAGCGACCACAAGCCGCAAACCACTATTACCAGGATGCTGATTTCCCGTGCATATCGTAAAAACAAGCCGGAACGAGCCAATGCCACAGCGGTTAAATAAACCATGCCGTGACCCGGCGGCACATAAGCCGGTACATTGCCGAACCGGTAGGTGTAGCCGCCCATAAAAGGGGACGCAAAATGTTCGCCGATAGTCGCAAAAATGACGGCGATGACTACTTGCATTCTCACCTCCCTGTTTTCACCGAGTAGCAATCCGATTAAAAACACCCAGCCACTGACTCCCAGCGCATTTTGTTTTTCCATACTGGCATTGGCGTCACTGATCAAACAGATCGCCACGCAAAAAAAAGTAAACGCCGCTATAAAATAGTCCCGTTTTTTGTGGGGGTATGCAACGTTTTTAATGGGAAAATGGCGTAACACAACGACCTCTTAAAATTTTAATACACATTAAGTCCAATATTGCCCCCAAACCCGTTCCTGGCGTCATACAATCAGCCAGGCCAGCAGCGCGTATCTGCCCAATTTTCCAGACAAAATAACTAAACAGGCCGGTAATAAGGGGAGCTTTAACCAGCCGCCCGCAAAACATAGCCCATCGCCTATCACCGGCAGCCATGAAAAAAACAGCACCCAGACGCCTCTTTTTTTAACAAAAGACAGTGCGTTCTGTTTTTTTTTCGGCAAAAGGGCGGCGATTGGGAATTTTTTCGCGGCTAACGCCCCTAAACCCCATGTTGTCATGGCGCCTAATGTATTGCCCACTGTTGCAACAACGACCAACTGCGCAACCTGATAATGCCCTTCCGATACCATATAAGCCAAAACAGCTTCCGAACCGCCCGGTGCAATCGTTGACGATATAAATGCACTGAAAAACAGCCCCCAGACACCACTCAATGTTTCCAGCATTTCACTCCAAAAAAAAACCCTGCGGTCGAAGAACACAGGGTTTTCGATGTCACTAGCCTCTATTTTTCAGGCAATATCTTGTTTTTATTGGCGGCAACCAAGCTAATCACGCGGGACAGTAACTTTACCACAAGCTCAATAAACACTCTTAATAAATCAAAGCCGTAGGCAACCACCTCGGATACGCTCATCCCTTTAAATTTGCGTGCCAGAAAAGGCGCAACAAACAAGCCTAATGCCAAGCCGATCACAGTGACGCCGGAAATAACCGACTCCTCCTGTGGCACGGTTGCTACCGGCGCAGAGTTCGCTGTTGCCACTACCACAGGCGCACTAACCACTTCCACCTCGGCTTTAGCCGCCAATTCAGGCAACGTCGCCTTATAATCGTCGGCGACCACATAAGCCGTAACGCCTGGAATGCTAGGCAAATCACCATCGCCCTTACCCACCTTAAGCTGGGCTTTCATGCCTTTTTCCATATGCTGGGCAATATCACAATGCACCANNTCCAAATGAAACATCCCTTTAGGGTATAAATATTTAGGCAGTCCATGCATCATCCATTGATGCCGGATATGGTCCTCATTGACAAAATGAACAGTCAACTTGGTACACGGCTTAAAATTAAATTCCTGAGTATCAAATGCAAACATTCTGCCTGGAAATTTTTCAGCATATTTATGACCGGCATGTACGGTAATTTCCTTAGTTTCAGAGATTTTTTCGCAACCACCGGGCAAGGTATCGGCATTCTGCCCCATCACCATGCCGCCGGCCATGTCCATCAAGTGGCCATCACCGTGATCCATGAGCATCCTGTCATGCTCTTCATAGTCCTGAGCCATAACCGGCGCAGAAAAAAGAACAATCAGCAC
>PMJA01000085.1 GCA_003158415.1 Methylobacter sp. | reverse complement strand
CATGCCGCCCAGCGTCATGATGTTAAAACTCTGGCCCATTACATACAGCACCAAGGCGGTCGCCGACAACGCCATCGGCACGGTAATCGCGGCAATCAGCATGATTTTGCCGTTGCGCAGGAACACCAGCAAGGTCACGATCGCCAGTCCCAAACCGATTAACAAGGCTTCGCGCACATTCAACGCCGAGGCGACGATCAAATCGCTTTGGTCATACCATTTGGCGATTTTAATATCGGCAGGCAGTTTTTGTTGCAACAGCGCTAGTTGGGTTTGGACATGGNNCTCGTCCAGAAACACCGGCCCGTTAGCGCCGTTGCGTATCATCGTGCGGGCAATCTGTGCCGGATTTTGTAACAGCGTGTTTTCCAGCGCCAGATACAGTTTGTAGTTTTGTTCCAAGCGACCTACGGCATGGATCACATTGGCGGCCGACAAGGCTTTGGCTATGTCATCCAGGCTTAAACCCAGCGCAGTAAGCCGCGCCGGATTGACGATCACCTGATATTCCGCGATGGCGCCGCCCAGCACTTCGATGTTGGCGACGCCCGGTATTGCCGATAATAGCGGACGGATTTGGTATTGCGCCACATCCCGCAAGGCGACCTGCGATTGTTGAGTCGAGATTAAGCTGTAACCCAGCACCGGAAATACCGTCGGCTCCATGCGTCTTACGGTAAAGGCCAAGGTTGCAGGCAGCGCGGAACGGACTTGATTGATTGCCGATTCCACCTGCAACATCGCCGAGACCATGTCGAGTCCCCAGACAAAGTTAATGGCAATATCGGCGCTGCCGCGACTGGTATTGGAGCGTACGCTCAACACGCCGGGTACGGTCCGCACTGCTTCTTCCACCGGCAAGGTGGCTTCTATCACCATGCGTTCCGCAGGCCTATCTCCCGCAGCCATATTAATGACAACTCTGGGGAAGGTGACGGTAGGAAACAAGCTGACAGGCGTGCTAAACACAGTAAAAAAACCGGCGACGGCGAACAGGCTCAGTGCGAACAGGATAGAGCGGCGATGTTGATAAGCCCATGCAGTCATGGTTGCTGCACTCTAACCGCCATGCCGTCTTCCAGCTCGTAATTGCCTAGAGCCACGATGTCATCCTGTTCTTTTATATCGTCGGCGATGATTTCAATCTGCGTGTCGTTCTCCTGTCCGGTTTGTACCTGATGTTGAACGGCATGACCGTTTTCGACAGTGAATAAACGGTAGCCGTTGCCATCGGGCAATAGTGCCGACTTAGGCGCGACCAAGGCGTTAGTCGATGACAAGATGATCTGCGCCTCGACAAAATCGTTGATTAACAGGCCGTGATTTTGCTTTAGGCTGACCCAGACATTGAGCAAACGCGTGACGGGGTCGATTTGATGGCTGATAGTTTCGACAACGCCGCTAACCGGCTGCTGTGTGGGTTTGTTAACCGGCGTTATTAAGACGGGCTGTTTGCCTTGTATCTGGTCAACATCTTCCGGCTCTATACTTAAGCGCACGGCCGATTGATTTTGATCCAGCCATTGCAACAGCGGACTATTGGCCGGAACGATCTGCCCTGCTTGTACGCTGAGCTGATGAATAATGCCTACATGGTCAGCCTTGATTTTCTGCGTTCCCTTATGCCGGGCAGTTACACCTCGGCTTAGCAGGTTATTAATCAGTGTGTTGGCCTGTTCGGCGCGCAGCTGCGCGGCGTTCAATTCCTGCCGGGTCGCCAATTTCAGATCCAGGCGTTCCTGCACCAATTGCAGGACTTGCACGGCGGAGGCCTGCTCTTTTTGCGCCTGTTCCAACTGCAAAGCCGTATCGTCTCCCGGATTAAGGGTCAGCAATAGCTCGCCTTTTTGCACTAACTGGCCTTCGGTAACGGCTAAGCTTTCAATACGGCTGGCGTAGGCTACGCTGACGGTTTGCAGTTTATCGGGCCAAGGCAAAACCGTGCCGTATACGCGCAAGGTTTTACTGATGTCGGCTTTTTGGAGCTTGACGGTTTGAACTTGGGCTATGGGTTCTTGTGCTGTTTGCGGGGCTTCCGGCTTGTCGACTGTGCAACTGATAAGATCCAGTGTACATAACAGACTGATGATGATTTTTGAGTCGGATCTCATGATTTTCCTTTCGTCTTGAGCCTACAAATCATAAATCCCCGTCGCTATCTCCAGGGCGATATGCGCTGCAACCAGTTGATGCTGCAATGACAGCCGTTCTATTTTTTTATCGGTCATAGTATTCCAGCGGGTGTAATAACTGAGCATATCGATGTGTCCATGGTCGAGGGCCTGCTTTTCGGCGTTGACCAGATTTTCCAGGTCAGGTAGCGCTTGATCCAGGGTTTGAATTTGCTTATTTAATGATGCGATGTTCACCAGCAATTCGGCTATATCCGCTTTTGCCTGAAATACCCGGTTGCTGTATTCATCAAACAGTTGCTGTCGCGTCGCGACGGCCAGCGCGATCTGGCCCTGGTTTTGGTCGAATATCGGCAAAGTCACCGACACACCGGCACCCAAGGTGTAATAGGCGCTGGGGTTTTTGGTCTGGGCAAAGCCGATGCTGATTTGTGGAAACTGCTGCAATACCTTGATATGGACTTGTTCGTCCTGGTTTTTATAAGCCTGCTGTAAGGCCATTAAATCCAGACGCCGATTGCTTAAATCCTGCGTTAGCCGCTCGTAAGCGGGCGGAGCTAATTTGTCTACTAAAGTCAGGTTTGCTTGTAACGGGATGAACTCATCAGGGTTAAGCCCCAACGCTCGGTTCAATCTTTGCTGTTGCTGGTTTTTTTGTTGCATCACGACTTGCAGGCGAGCA
>PMJA01000062.1:604-4483 GCA_003158415.1 Methylobacter sp. | reverse complement strand
CTTAAAAACTTGAACATCGAGTGTCATCTTATTTCAAAAGACGTAAATGCGTCATCCTGCTCCAGTTCGGTCAGTTCAACCTGATCGACTCGCGCGGTGATGGGGCCTTTATGACACCATTGAATAAATTTCTCAAGGCTAATCATATCCGCTTCGGCAATGATCTCGACCCTTCCATCCGGAAGATTTCTGGTATGGCCTTTTATGCCCAACTGCTTGGCTTTGTTCCTGGTAAACATCCGAAAATAAACGCCTTGCACGCGGCCGGATACCAGCAGTTTAACTTTACGCGTCACGCTGTATGCTCCAGCAATAATGGATTCTGGGGTTGCGGGCAAAATCTTCGGGTATTGTGGCGGCGCTAATATCTTTCACGGTTAAGCCGGACAGCGCCGCCAGGTCGATTTTAAAGCGTCTGAAATTGGTGGAAAAATATAACACGCCGCCGGGTGCCAGCAACGCAACGGCGTTATTAATTAGCTGGACATGATCGTTTTGTATGTCGAACACGTCATCCATCCGCTTTGAATTGGAAAAAGTCGGCGGATCGAGGAAGATTAAGTCGTACTGTCTGCTGTCCGGTTGCTTGGCCGCCTGAACCAGCCATTCCAGGCAATCCGCTTGTATAAACTCATGCTCGCCGGTGGTTTTATTCAACGCCATGTTGTTTTTAGCCCAACCGATATAGGTGTTGGACATGTCCACGGTGGTGGTGGATTTTGCGCCGCCCATAGCGGCATGTACGGTGGCGCTGCCGGTATAGGCAAACAGGTTTAAAAAGCGTTTATCCTTGGCCTGTTGTTGAATCATTAGCCGTATCGGGCGGTGATCCAGAAATAAGCCGGTGTCCAGGTAATCTTCAAAATTAACCAATAACTTACAGCCGCCTTCTTCTACGACATGGAAACGTCCCTGGTCGCCGTGTTTTTCGTACTGGTCGGTGCTGCGTTGTTTGCGGCGTATTTTTAAGAACACCTGCTCGCGCTTAACGCCCAATACTTGGGGGATTTCAGCCAGCAAGCCTGCCAAGCGCTGATCCGCTTTGTGCTGGTCTATGCTTTTAGGTGGCTCGTATTCCTGAATATTGACCCAGGTTTCATCACCCTGATAAATATCGACGGCGGCGGCATATTCGGGCAAATCGGCATCGTAAACGCGATAGCAGGTGATACGGTTTTGCCTGGCCCATTTCGATAGTTTTTTCAGGTTCTTTTGCAGGCGATTGGCAAACATTGTTGCGCCCGCGCCCTCGGTTTGTTCGGCGGTGCTGGTCTCTATGGCCTGGGTGATACGGTCTTCCTGGGTTTTGGCCTTGGGAATAAAAAAATTGCCCTCCTCAATGTTCAGGCGCAATAATTTACATTCCAGCGCACCGTTAAACAGAGTAATCGGTTTTTGCGAACGTATGCCTAAGCGAAAACCCAGTTCCGGGTTGCTGATTATCATCGCCGCTTTCCAACCTAAAAAATGGGCTTTTAATGATTCGCCGAATTTTTTGTACAGTTCCGCCGTTTCCTGTTCATCGCCCAAACGCTCGCCATAAGGCGGGTTACAGATTAACAGCCCCGGTTTCCAGCTTTCGGCAGGTTCTGCGTCTTCAATATCGCGACGCTCCACATGAATTTTATTTTGCAGTCCAGCATTGGCTATATGCGTCAGCGCCGCGTTGACGGTGTGGCGATTTTGATCGAAACCGGCGATGACCGGCAGTTTTTCCATGCCTATTTTTTTGCGTTGCATAGCTTCACTGCGCAATTTTTTCCAGCATTCGGCATCGTGTTTTTTCCAGCCGAGAAAGCCGAAATAATTGCGCAACAATCCGGGTGCATAATCTGCGGCTATCATGGCGCCCTCCAGCAGCAGCGTCCCCGAACCGCACATCGGATCGATCAATGAGCCTTGTTCCTTGGCGATTTGGGGCCAACCGCAACGCAGCAGCATGGCGGCCGCCAGGTTTTCTTTCATCGGCGCTTTAATATTTACATCCCGATAGCCCCGGCGATGCAGGCTTTCGCCGGAAAGATCCAGACTGAGCTGGGCGATTTCATTATGCAAATACACATTGATGCGTATGCTCGGTTGCGTGGTATCAATGCTGGGACGCAGGTTAAACTTTGCTCGCATTTGGTCGACGATGGCGTCTTTAACTTTTAAGGCGCCAAAGTGGGTGTTGTTTATCGCCGGTGAGTTTTTTGAGCTGAAGCTGACGGCGAATGTGTCATCCGGGTTGATATGTTCAAACCAGTCGATTGCTTGTACGCCGTTATAAAGGTCTTCCTGGGCTTTTACCTCAAAAGAACTGAGTACCAGCAAAATCCGGTTGGCTGTTCTGGACCACAAGCAAGCCCGGTAAGCAGTTTCCAGGTCACCCTGAAAAGCAACTCCGGCTAGGGTGGCCTTGATATGAGTAATGCCGAGCGCTTGCAATTCTTCGGTAAGAATGGTTTCCATCGCCTTGGGCGTGGTGGCGAACAGTGGGTAAGTGGGCATAAGAACCAAGCGAAAGGTAAGAAAAGTAGGGTGGGCAGTGCTTTTCTGCCTACCGTCAAGCGGCATAAATCATCAATGGTGGGCAGAAAAGCACTGCCCACCTTATACGAAATTATTGAATTTTGATTAGCTCAACATCGAATATTAACGTTGAGTTCGGTTCGATAGGGCCTGCGCCTTGTTCGCCATAAGCGAGCTCAGCGGGTATGTAAAAACGGTATTTAGCGCCTACCGTCATTAATTGTACGCCTTCAGTCCAGCCCGGAATCACCCGGTTTAACGGAAATGAGGTGGGTTCGCCGCGACTGTAAGAACTATCAAATTCTTTGCCGTCAATGGTTGTGCCTTTGTAATGCACGGTGACATTATCAGTGGACAACGGAAAAGCAGTGCCTGTTCCTGGTGTTAAAATTTCGTATTGCAAGCCGCTGGCAGTGGTTACGATATTGGCGTTTTGGGCGTTTTTCGCTAGGAAAGCGGCGCCTGCGGCTTTATTTTCTTCAGGTGAGTTGGCGTTGGCCATTGAAAACATAGTAATCCCTATAAGTATAACGGTGATAATTGAAATAACTTGAAGTTGAGTTTTTCTCACGGTTTCGCCTTTTTGTTAACGTAAAAGATGCGTAGTTTAGCAAAAAAACAGTTTTAGGTTTTTAATTCATTTTACAAGTATCCAATTGGCTTTGAAATAGCCGGGCCCGGTAAGCGACTTTGTCCGCTATGCGCTTTAACCGGTCTTTGTTTAAATAGCTTTTGCGCTGATAGCCGCCATTGCCTTCGTGATAGGCAAGGTATAAATTTTTTGCGTCCCATCTAGGTATGCCCAGTTTGGCATGGCTCACAGAGCAGTACCAGCCGACAAAGTCGGCGGCATCGGCAAAATCATCGCGATCGGCACACCATCTGTCGGCCTTATCGAGATAGTCGCTCCAGGTTTCATCTTTGGCTTGTGCATAACCGTAAGCGCTGCTGGGCCGAAACCAGGGGATAATGCCTAATAACCAGATGCGGGGCGGCTTTGCATCGGCGACGAAATGCGATTCCTGGTGCATAATCGCCATTTGTACGGAAACAGGTATGCCCCATTTCTCATACGATTTCTGGGCTTCGCCATACCAGTCCTCTTTTTCCCTGAAAGTGGCGCACAAGTTGTCGCTGTTTTTAGGTGGCATAGCCGTACAGGCCGTTAAAGAGATTAAAAAAAGCGCTATTAATGGGGTTTTCATGATGCGGCGCGGGCTGTGGATCGAGAGTAACGTCTATGCAAGAATAGCAGATGAACTTAATACGGAAAACACTATAATAATGCCAAAAACTATTTGAAACCAGAATAGATTAACAACAGGCTTGACGGCAGCTTATAGGGCTGTATAATACGCAGTTCTTTCG
>PMJA01000062.1:0-510 GCA_003158415.1 Methylobacter sp. | reverse complement strand
CTCTGTATAATAGGTCGACTCAACGGGGCTTTCGCTCCACGCTCTTTAAAAATTTGATCAAAATAATTTGTGTGGGTGCTTGTGGCGATTGTTAGTGATGTTAACAAATAATCGACACAACAACAACACATTAAGAAGTAATTTTTAACGTTTAGTTTTATAGTCGAGCCAAGATTGGCTACTCATCTTATTGAGTGGCAAACTGATTTAAACTGAAGAGTTTGATCATGGCTCAGATTGAACGCTGGCGGTATGCTTAACACATGCAAGTCGAACGGTAACAGGCCTTCGGGCGCTGACGAGTGGCGGACGGGTGAGTAACGCGTAGGAATCTGCCTCATAGTGGGGGACAACGTGGGGAAACCCACGCTAATACCGCATACGCCCTACGGGGGAAAGCGGGGGCTCTTCGGACCTCGCGCTATGAGATGAGCCTGCGTTAGATTAGCTAGTTGGTAGGGTAAAGGCCTACCAAGGCCACGATCTATAGCTGGTCTGAGAGGACGATCA
>PMJA01000375.1:2742-13427 GCA_003158415.1 Methylobacter sp. | reverse complement strand
CGTCTGACGCAGCACTGGGCTTTCCAGCGATGGCGGCTATTACCGTCGCTGTTGCCGTTATAGTGATGTGTCTTGCGGCTAATATCCCGCAACTTGCGACTATTCCTGCCAGCGTTTTGGGTTATTCATCAACGTTTGCCTATTTATTGCAAACACCCGGTAAATTAAGCCCGGATGTGCTGCTAAGTATTTCTTTGGGCAACCCTCTGCTGGTGATTTCCATCTCTATCGTAGTCGGCACGTATTTTGGTCAGTGGTCGGCGCAACTGAGTGCAAAACTCACCAAGTAACACCTCTACTTTTAGCCATAAAACCACGAAGGGCACAAAACCTACGCTGTGTCCTTCGCGGTTGATTTATCCGTTGTTTGGCTTTTATGGCGCATCCATAAAAGTAATCCAAAGGTTTTACGTCTTTTCCCCGTCAATCACGAAGATCATAAAAATGATGACTTCGTGCCCCCCACGACTGCGCTCAGAATAGGCTTCGTGGTGAACAACAAATGATATGACATGTTAAGAATCACCGAACTTAAACTTCCGCTGGATCACCCGGAAACTGCAATTAAGACAGCCGTACTCAATCGACTCGGCATCAGTGCGGAAGAACTCATTGCTTTTTTCATATTCCGTCAAGGTCATGATGCGCGTAAACGGGCTGCGATCAGTCTGGTGTATACCCTTGATGTAGAGACAAAAAACGAACAAGCCATATTATCGCGGCTGCAAGATGATCCGCATATTTCGGTAACGCCCGATACGACTTACCAATTTGTCACTCAGGCCCCCAAAAATTTGACCGAACGGCCCATCGTGATCGGCACCGGGCCTTGCGGCCTNNCTGGCGCAGATGGGCTTTCGCCCGATAATTCTGGAGCGGGGCAAGGAAGTGCGGGAACGCACCAAAGATACCTTCGGACTTTGGCGCAAAGGCGTTTTTAATCCCGAATCCAATGTCCAGTTCGGCGAAGGCGGCGCAGGCACGTTTTCCGACGGCAAACTTTATACCCAGATCAAAGATCCTCATCATTATGGCCGCAAGGTACTGACCGAATTCGTCAAAGCGGGCGCGCCTGCGGAGATTCTGCGTGTCAGCAAGCCCCATATCGGCACCTTTAAGCTGGTCACGATGGTGGAACAAATGCGCGCCACTATCGAAGCCTTGGGCGGCGAGATTCGCTTCCAAAGCCGGGTGGATGGTATCGATATAGTGGACGGTCAGGTGCGCGGCGTTGTACTTGCCGACGGTGAAATTATTCCCAGCCGTCATGTGGTGCTGGCGGTTGGGCACAGTGCGCGCGATACCTTCAAAATGCTTTATGATCGCGGCGTTTATATTGAAGCCAAAGCCTTTTCCATCGGTTTTCGCATAGAGCATCCGCAGTCACTCATTGATGCCATCCGTTTCGGCGAAGAGGCCGGTCACCCTTTGCTAGGGGCGGCCGATTACAAAGTAGTGCATCATTGTCGCAACGGGCGCTCGGTTTACAGTTTCTGCATGTGCCCCGGCGGTACGGTGGTGGCGGCCACCTCTGAAGCAGGCCATGTCGTGACCAACGGTATGAGCCAATACTCACGCAACGAGCGTAATGCCAATAGTGCCATTGTGGTTGGCGTCACCCCTGACGATTATCCGGGCAACCACCCGCTGGCTGGCATCGATTTTCAGCGACAGTTGGAAGCGCTCGCTTTTAAGTTGGGCGGTTCCAGTTATCAGGCTCCCGGACAATTGGTGGGCGATTTTCTCGCAAACCGGCCTTCTTCAGCGTTTGGTTCGGTATCGCCTTCGTATACCCCCGGCGTTCATTTAGGTGACCTCAGAACGGCTTTGCCAACTTATGCGATAGATGCGATACGCGAAGCCTTGCCTGCCTTCGATAAAAGAATCAAAGGCTTTGCCATGGCCGATGCGGTGTTGACAGGCGTGGAAACGCGCACCTCATCGCCAATCCGCATCAATCGTAATGCCGAGTATCAAAGCGTCAATACACGGGGCTTGTATCCGGCGGGGGAGGGCGCAGGTTATGCGGGTGGGATACTTTCGGCCGCAGTGGACGGCATCAAGGTTGCTGAAGCATTGGCTTTAGATATGAATGGCAGCGGCGGCGACTTGTTAGGCAAAGCGCAATAAATAATATATCAGTAGTCTGAATATCCTCCCCCTTTGAAAAAGAGGGAGGGCAAAGCGACACTGCCATTAAGTTAAGCATATTGGGCAAAATAACAGCTATTGTGGGGGCGACTTCAGTCGCCCAGTTAATTAAGAGATCTACTGTTTCTGGGCGACTGAAGTCGCCCCCACAATTATGAATATGTCTTAACTTAATGCCAGTGGGGCAAAGCGAGGGGCCGAGGGGGATTTATTTAAAAAATCTCCCCTAACCCCCTCTTTTTCAAAGAGGGGAACTGATTACATGGATGTTTTATTTATTGCGAGTTACCTTATTATCAAAGGACGTAATTTGAGCGTCCCCTAGTTCCAGTTTACGCGGACGCCGGCATAACCAGTGGCAGGTGCGCCCGGCCCCATGAAGGTGGTGGTCTGATTGTTTTGAAAGAAGTTTTGGCCCAATTGGCCAAAAGAGGCGTAGTGGTTGTCGAGCACATTGCGACCGGTCGCATATAACTCAATGTTCTTGGTGACCACATAGCGGGCATTGATATTAAGCACGGTATAGTCAGGTATTTGCGGGTAAAGGTTCTGGTCGTCGCCGCGCGCATATTGGCTGGAAACGTGCTGCAAATCGCTGCCTAAAAACCCGTTGTGGAATACTTCGTATTCGGCGCCGACTTTGAATGTGTTACGCGGAATGCTGGGTATTTTGCTGCCGGGCGTGACGGTTTCCGACCCCAGCGAATTACTGAGCACCGCTGTGGTTTGATAAGTCGCATCGATAAAACCGTAGCTCAGATACCAGTTCATCTTATCCCACGCTAAACCGCTGAGGCCCAGCTCGACGCCCTGGCGCAAGGTTGCACCGACATTGGCAAAATAGCCGCTGATGACGCTGTTTGGGCTGTTTAAAAACAGGATGTCGTTGGTATTGCGGGTCTGGTACAGGGCGACGTTCCATTTAAGCGCCGGGCTGAATTTGCCGCGCGCTCCTACCTCCAGGGTGTGGGATACCACGGCTTTTAACGGCGGATCGGAAACAAAGCTGTTAGGTAAGGTACAGGGCGCATTTTCGTTGGCGCAACTGTTTTCAACTGCCGTCGGCGCACGGAAACCTTCGTTGTAGTTGAAATAGGTGGTCAATTCCTTGAGCGGCGTGTCCAGCGCAAACGCATCCAACGGTTGAAAGGTTAAGCCTGCTGACGGATTCACGCGTTGATAAACGTTATTGCCGCTCAAGGAGTTGATGGATGTGGATGGGTTGATTTGATCAATGGTTTGCACTTGGGCATGCATCCAGTTCATTGAGGCGTTGGCGTGTAACCAGCTGAACAAGGAAAGCGTATCGGTGGCGAAGACATTGGTATAGGAGTTTTTCCCATTGATCATGGCGCTGGTGGTCAGCGGATCGGTGGCGACTTCATACAAGCTGGGCGTAAAAACCGCATCCTGTCCGGCCACGGAAAAATGGCTATTGCTGTAATTGTAGCCGCCGCCGACGCTGAGTTGGTTGTCATGGGCATGGAACTTGTAATCGGAGGTCAATTGCAAATTGATGCCCGTCCCGTTTTGTTGGGTTCGGGTCGCCTGGAAAGAACCCGGGGCTAGCGGTGCGCCGGTAGTGTCGACTAGGGGTGCGCCGAAATTATCCAGGCATTGCGTATCGCCGACTCCGCTGATCCCGTTAGAGCAGGCTTGATTGGTGTTACTGTTGAGGCTGTTGCTGCTGTTGTTGCGGTTATAGGTGTTGCCGGTCAGTTGTAATTGGTCGGTAAGCTTGTGACTGCCCTTCAGGTTGAAAAAATACAGCGTATTCTTGGTGACGTCCGGTGCCGTATAAATGGCGCTCCAGTTTTGCTGCAACTGATTTTGCGGCGTACCGCCCACGCCCTGCATATTGTTGTCGGCAAAGGTGAACGACAGGTCGATGTCGGTGTACTCGTCTTCCCAGCCGACCTTGCCGAACGACTGGTAGATATTGGTTGGCGAATACGGACGCCAGCCGTTGTCATCGAACAGATTGCCGGCGATATACCAATCGAAATTGCCTTTGGAGCCGCCGTATTCGGCCTGATAGGCTTGGCGGCCGTAAGATCCGCCGCTGGCTTGGGCATGGAAACCGGGATGACTGAAGCCGCTCTTGGTTTTGACCGACAAAGCCCCACCCAGGGTATTCAAACCGTATAAGGGATTGGAACCCGGCATCAACTCCATACTGGCTATCGNNCCCGGCATCAACTCCATGCTGGCTACCGCGACTTGCGGTATCAAATCCCAGTTAACGGTGTCACCGAAGGCCTCGTTGACGCGAACGCCGTCCTGGTACACCGATAGGCCGATCGGCGTGCCCAACAGCGGCGACGCGGTAAAGCCGCGATAACTAATATCGGGCTGGTAGGGATTATTCTGGGTGTCGTTGATATTGACGCTTTCCATGCGTCGGTTCATGAAGTCCGCCAGACCGAAAGCCTCGTGGCGGTTAATGTCCTCATCCTCGGCGGATTGCACATTACCGGGAATCTTTTTAAACGCCAAACCGGTAGTGCCCAGCGGTGTCGTGCTGACGACTTCTATGTCGGGCAGTTCGAAAACATCGACCGGATGCGTTGGCGGCGTAGCCTGCTCTTTGTTTGCATCGGGCGTCGCTTTGGCTGTTTTCGAAGGCGCGGCGCTCTCGTCTGTGTTTTCAGGCGTTGCTATCGCAGGCTGATCGAGTGTAGTAACCCCATTATTGACCGGGGCGGCAGCGGTGTTTTCCGCGTGTCCCGGCGTCGTCAGCATAAGCGCTAAAATGGCCGATAAATGCCGGATCGAAAAGGGGGGCAGGTGCATGCTTAATACCGTGTGTCAAAAAATACGACGAAAGCCCTATTCTCAACGAAAACCGCACCGGCTACTATAGGAAAAATTCCTGAATTTCCTCTGACAACCCTAATTTTATCCTATAGACTATGAGTTTCAAAAAAAGAATTTGTTAAGCGCATCCATTAGCACCCTAAGAAACTAAGCCTAAGGAGGAAAAATGACCCACCCGAAAATAAAAGAAATTAAGTGGTCATCTGATGTAGATGAGCACGACTACCCGGCTGCCGAATCCTATCTCAGGCTTCTTTACGGCGAGGATCGGGTTGCCGATATGATCGTTAGGCTTAGAAGCGCAGCAGTCATGCAATTCAAAGCCAAGGACATTTTCAGGGCCTCTCAACTTTCACTGCTGGGCGTGAGCAACACACATGTCGAAAAAGACAAGAAAAAAATTCGATTGGGGGTAAGCTTTTCTCCTCTCCTGCTCCTAAGAGACGAACAAAACGGTAAGCTTGTGATTGCAGATGGCTACCATCGCTTGTGCGCCATCTACGAGTTCAACGAGGATGCATTGATTCCATGCAAGATCATCTGAGCCAACCGGAGCCTTTATTTTTGTAAATTACCTAATGTCATTATTCGTTAAGATTCATGACATATCATACGGTGCGTGATACGCACTACAAAACCTGCTACGGAGCAACCATGGGCCCTCATTATCTAAATCGTTTTTTCACCCCTAAATCCGTCGCCATCGTCGGTGCATCGGAGCGCGAAAACAGCGTGGGTTATCGGCTGCTGTTGAATATGCAGGAGGCCGGTTTTAAAGGCGGTCTTTATCCGGTCAACAACAAACGCGAGCAATTATTAGGTTTAAAAGCCTATCCCGACTTGAATGCTGTGCCCGAAGAGCTGGATTTGGTGGTCATTGCCACGCCCGCGCCTAGTGTGCCCGGCATTATTCGGCAATGCGGCGAAAAAGGCGTGACTTCCGTCATTATTATTACCGCAGGCTTTGGTGAACTGGGTTCGGAAGGCAAGCGGCTGCAACAGGAAGTGCTGGACATAGCCCACCGTTACAATATCCGTATTATCGGGCCGAACTGCCTGGGCGTTATCCGTCCCAGCGGGCATCTTAACGCAACCTTCGGCGACGGCACGGTCAAGGACGGCAATCTGGCGCTGTTATCGCAATCGGGCGCGGTGTGTACGGCNNATTTTAGACTGGGCTAAAGTGCAGGACATCGGCTTTTCTACGGTGGTCTCAATGGGCGGAGCGGCCGACATCGATTTCGGCGAAGTATTGGATTATCTGGCTACCGACAGCAAAACCACCGGCATATTGATGTATGTGGAAGGCATACGCGACGCCCGTCGCTTCTTGAGCGGCCTTAAAGCCGCCGCGCGTTTAAAGCCGGTCATCCTGATTAAATCAGGCCGTCATGAAGCCGGTTGCAAAGCCGCCATGTCGCATACCGGCGCGATGGTGGGCGGAGATAATGTCTTTGATGCCGCCATTGCCAGGGCCGGCGTGGTCAGGGCTTATAGCATCACAGAATTGTTTTCCGCCGCCCGCGTGTTGGCCAATAATTATGTGGTCAAAAAAGATCATTTGGCGATTATCACCAATGCGGGCGGCCCCGGCGTCATGAGTACCGACCGTGCTGAAGATGTCGGCATACAGATGGCCGAACTGAACCCGGCCAGTCTGGAAGCTTTGAATGACGTGCTGCCGGTACATTGGTCGCATGCCAATCCTATCGACATATTGGGCGATGCCACCTCCGAACGCTACCAGAAAGCCCTGGAGATTTGCCTTAAAGACAAGAACATTGACGGGGTGCTGGTCATTTTGACGCCCCAGGCGATGACCGAACCCACACAAGTCGCCGAATGTATTATTGAAGGCGCAAAAGGCAGCAAAAAGCCGGTGCTGGCTTCATGGACCGGAGGCGCACGGGTGCAGGAAGGTCGCAACCTGTTTGCCAACAGCAACGTCGCCCACTTTAGCACCCCTGAAACCGCCGTCGACGCCTTCGCCTTTTTGGCTAACTATGCCCAGAACCAGATTCTGCTGAAACAAATCCCGTCGCCGGTTGATGAACTGGCTAAACCCGATGTCGAAGGCGCCCGCTTAATCATTGAACGCGTGTTGTCGGAAGGCCGTCAGGTTTTAACGGCTCAGGAATCCAAAGCCATCCTGGCCGCTTTCCATATTCCGGTCACGCAAACCATCACGGTAGCTAGCGCCAAAGACGCCATGATTGCCGCTGAAACCCTACGCTTCCCGGTGGTGTTGAAGGTGAACATGGCCGAATTCAGCCATAAATCCGACATAGGCGGCGTCAGGCTGAACATTAACAGCGTGCAGGATATTTCCCGCCATTATGCGGAAATGGAAGCCGCCATTAAACAGGCACATCCTGAAATAACCCAAGTCGGCATGACGGTGGAACCCATGTTCCGCAGCACCAGCGGTCGCGAGTTGATGATAGGCGTAGTCNNGCCAAAACCAAGGCGGCTAAATATCTCAAGGCCTTCCGTCAATTACCGCCCGCCAACTGCAAGGCCCTGATTGATGTGCTGCTGAATGTATCCATCATGGTCAGTGAACTGCCGGAAATTTTAGAGCTGGATATTAATCCGCTGATCGTCGATGAATACGGCGTTATGGCGGTGGACGCCCGCATTAAAGCCCAACTGTCCAATCAACTGACCCCGTATTCGCACATGGCGATACATCCTTATCCTCATGAATTAATCCAGCGTTATCAATTGACCAACGGCGTTAATATCACCATCCGCCCTATCCGTCCTGAAGATGCGGTTTTGGAAAAGGACTTTCACGGTCGTTTGTCGGATCGCACCAAATATTTCCGGTTTATGCAGGCCTTACAGGAATTGACGCCGGAAATGATCGTGCGCTTTACCCAAATCGATTATGACCGTGAAATGGCCTTTGTCGCCGTCACCGAGGATGAAAACTTGCCCAGCGAACTGGGTGTAGGCCGCTACCTGATGAACCCGGACGGCAATTCGGTGGAGTTTGCGCTGGTGGTTGCCGATGACAGCCATTGTTTAGGCATAGGCACACGCATCATGAAAGCTTTGATGCAATCGGCCAAATCCAAGGGCATGTCGTTTTTTGAAGGCGAAGTGTTGGTGGTCAACAAGCCGATGTTGTCGCTGGTCAAGAAGCTGGGCTTTAGCATAGAAAACATTGCCGACGATAATGAAGTCGTACGTGTGGTTAAGGACTTGAGGCAATAAGGTGGCGTTTGCCTAGGAGGCTGTCCGAGAATAGAAAACCTACTGCGGAAAAGCCATTTCGGCCATAATCTCGTGTGGGTTGACATTTTTTTGTAGGGTGATATATAAAGCTAATGGTTCAGCCTTTATTGAAATATCCAAAGCCAGCTTTGAACAGTCGCTGAGCAAAACAAGCACTAATAAAACTAAGTAATTATTATCCCGAAGGTGACTATCATGACACGAGACACCGGTTATTTAACAGCCCCGTATGATAATGCCGTCGTTGCCATAGCCCAGGGTATGGATCGTGATGTGGAGCGGGGCGAAGATGCACTCATGTTGGGTTTGGGACTGGTAATGCTGTCGTCCACTTTTGCACCGGTGATGCCGCCGACGGTGCTGCTGCCTTTGGTCGCCCTTATTTTTGCGGTTTCTGCAGCTTTCGCGCGGAACAATTATCATCGGATGGAGCGAAAACTTTCAATATCGATGGCAGGTCTTGAAGACCATGAAATAGCCCGTCTGCGGGCTATCGTCGCTGTTTTTGCGCAACAGCCCATGCCGAGTCTGTCCGAGTCTTTTAATCCGTGCAAGAATCTGAAACGAACCGGGAAAAGCGCACTGGGCGGATTGTTGATCAATCCCCTGTGGATGCCCATTTTTTATGTGATGGGCATGCAAATCAAGGAGGAAGCCAATCTGGGCGTTTTGAACAGAGCCATCATCGAAGTTGAGCAGCAAGTAGCTTTGATGAAGTGAGTCGGAATCGAGGGTTTAAGAACAATCCATTAGAAATTTTCGACCTGTACGATTAGCCTAAGACTACTTCCCCCTTTGTAGAACAATATACCTTTATTAGAAATGCAGAGCTTCTTCAGACTCATTTAGTATTGGAAGAGGCTATAATTTGACGGCTCAAGTTTTTGTACATACAATAACTGATATGAATATCGTTTTTGATCCCGAAAAAGACGCCGCTAATAGCCAAAAGCACGGCGTTTCTTTAGCGGATGCCGCCTTGATTGAATGGGATACGGCAGTTACTTGGCAGGATACCAGAAAGGATTATCAAGAGCCACGCATGATCGGTTTAGCTTATATCAAAGACCGTCTGTTTTGCGCGGTGTTTGTTGATCGTGCCGATAATCGCCGCATTATCAGCCTTAGAAAAGCCAACCTACGAGAGATTAATCATTATGCCAGCGCTTAAACCCGGCACTGTTATTCCGACTGGCGCAGAAGATGCGGCTATTACCGCCGCCGCGTTGTCTGATCCTGATGCCCTGCCTTTAACCGAGGCGGAATGGGCTGGCGTCAAGCCTACGTTGCGCGTAGGCGGACGGCCTAAAGCGGACGTCACCAAAGAGCGCATCACTATCCGGCTGTCGCCCGATGTATTAGCCGCTTTTAAAGCAACAGGCAAAGGCTGGCAATCACGCATTGATGCCGCTTTAAAGGAGTGGGTTCAGGAGCATCACTTTCAGTAGATTGGCTAGTTCCCAACCTCCAGGTTGGGAACTCCGGCCTTGGAAGCTCTAGCTTCCAGCTTCGGGAAGCTAGAGCTTCCGACATAGCGTTCCCAAGCCGGAGCTGGGGAACGAGCGGAACCCCGTCCCGCGTGGAGGAATAGCATCAATCCAGCAACCGGGTGATGAGCTTTGCTTCATGGTATCGGTCTTCGCGCCTCGCGGAACCAAATCCTATATTGCTCCATTTTTGCGTGCTGTTCTTGCGGCGCATGACGTCGGCAAGTGGAATATTCCTCCGTGTCCGGCTTGGCGCCCCAGCGCATTTCGGCGCAATCGTTGGGATTATACGTCATTTCGTAAGCCGATTTTTTTGCCAGCACCTCCGCTACCGAAAGCTCCCACGGGCTGCCGTCCGTGCGCGTATAGCGGATGCTACGCTCCTGGATACGCTTTGCGTGGTACTGCTCGATCTCAGCCTTGGCTTCCTGGGGCGTCATGCCGTTCATCACAAACAATTCCGGGTGGCGCACGATCTTTTCAGGCAAGCCGTTCAGCACCTTGATGGCGATGATGAGGCGCATGTCTCGGGAAGGCGTGGAATAATCCTCCCACGGGCCGATGGTCTGAAAAATCGCCGCGCCGCTTGGCATGGGAATAACGCTGCCGGAATTCTTGCGGAAATAGGCCTCGCCGTTGGTCACCGAGGTCACGCGCGTTTCGATTTGTTCAACCAAGGCGTCCAGCGTAGCTTCGTAGGCTTGTTTAGGATCTAGTCCTGCGGGATTGATGAGTTGGGCCAGTTTTGCGTAGAAATCGTCCGGGGAAAGTTGATCCTGTTCCAGGGAGTAGTGCGTAAAACTGGGGTTATCGACCAATTCGTCATTGGAAAGCGCTCGAAAACTGCCCGAAGCAGTACGAACCAACGGGCGGAAAGCCTTGAAGCCAGGCCCGGCGTTGGCGACGTTGGCAAACAAAAAAGTGCCTTCCCAAAAGCGCTTGCGGGTGACGGTCTTGTCCGGCTGGGCATCGACGGCCAGTAAGACGCCG
>PMJA01000375.1:0-2700 GCA_003158415.1 Methylobacter sp. | reverse complement strand
CTGATGCCGTGGGTGAATTCGGTCTTGACGGTGGCTGCGTCGCAATGCGGCGGGGCGGTGGCCGAACCTCGCCCGCAGGCGCGAAATGCGATGGGCAGGCCGACCTTCCAGGCAAAATAAGCCCGCAGGGTATACGGCAGGTCGGCGCAATCGGGGGTTAACGACAGGCTGTTATCTTCATTGAGGCCGAAATGGTTGTGCAGGAAGTTACGTTCGGCGTTGCGCAATACCGGCCCCAGGGAAGAAAAGCTGAGGTTTTCTCCGGGCGGTGCGCCAAACAAGGCTTCTATCCAGGCGGAATAAAAGGCTTCGGTGGCAAGTCCCCAGGTTTGGGGGCTTTGCTGTGCGCCTGATCCGCCGATGGTGAGCGGATGGCAGGCGGTAAGTTTGCCATCCATGCTCGCCGCCACTTGATATTGGCCCTCGTTGTATCCTTTCAATTCGGCGACCAGACTCCACGGCGGGCCGCCTAGTCGATCGGATTGCAAAGGTAGGCGCTGGCCTTGCCTGTCGATTAGGACCAGTTCCGACACGGGGCCGTCCGTGGATACGGCCATGATCTTGATCAACCCATCGGCTTTGGGGTTGAGAGGCGAAATCCAGATATGCGTCTCGCCGGTTTCTGCGCATGAATAAGCCTCGGCCAGCGCCGCCGAATTGCCGACCCATGCCAGCAAGCAAGCTAAAAAAAAGTGAAATATTTTGACTGAGGTTGTCATGTCCGCACATCCGTTTTGATAAGGGGAAGGCTCCCGATGGCCGCATTGTAAAAAAACGTCCACTATTTGCCAATTCTGGCGTATTGAATGATCTGCGTTATTCGGCGGCAAAGTCAACAGGAAAGTCACGACCGTAAAAAATAGGTAGCGCCCGGCGTTTTGGCGCGGCGATATTGCCTACCAAATCGTCCAATGAGGTTGGGCAACGGCTTTATCGTTGCCCAACATTATGGCGACCGGAATTGATACACCGACGGATTTAACCAACGTCATCGGCCTATTACAACATGGAAATGTCGGGCACGAAAAGATGTACCCGACGGGACTGTACAAAAATATCATAACTTGTAATTAATTAACATATCCGTTAATATTAAAAAATGACCTGGGAAATTACTTTTTACGATGAAAAGCTACAAAATGAGCTACTCCAGCTACCTGCTGGAATGTTGGCAAAAACTAGAATGGTTGAGGTAAAAAATGCTGACACTTGAAGAATTTAGAGAAATAGCCCTTTTTAATCCAGAAGTTAAAGCGGAATATGAAAAGCTAAAGCCGGAATTCATGTTATTTGATGAACTACTAAAGGCAAGAAAAGCAGCGGGCTTAACCCAAGCTGAAATAGCTGAACGTATGGGGACAAAAACACCGGCAATTGCCCGCCTGGAATCCGGTGGCGGCAGTAACAAACATTCCCCTTCTATAGCTACCTTGCGCAAATACGCTGAGGCAGTGGGATGTGATCTTGAAATTAAATTGGCTAGTAGGGCGGTTTCGCGATAGCAAACGGATTAAGCAAGCCTATCCCGAACATAAAAAGTGAAAGCTGCGGTTTTTAGGATTAAAGTTTCGGATAGTGCCTTACAGTTATGCTTAGGAACGAGCATGAAATAACTTCGACATCTTACTTCCTCTCCCTCCGGGAGAGAGTTGGGGTGAGGGGAATTTAATACATAAGTTATTTTATGCTCATTCCTTAGCATCAAAGACAACAGCGACTTAAATAACGACAAACGAAATTGGAGAAACCGCTATGACTCAAATCAATTTTGCCTCTCCCGCTCACGGCGACCTGGAACCTTGTGCCACGAAATATCCTATTGTGTTGTTGCATGGACTGGGCTACCGTGACGATATGCCGCTGCTCGCCTCGTGGGGGAGAATACCGGACTTCCTTAGACTGTCCGGGGCCAAGGTGTTTCTGGGTGGCTTGGAGGCTTGGGATTCCATCGAAAATAATGCCGCTGCGTTAAAAATTAAAATCGAAGAAATATTGGCCAAAACCGGCGCCAACAAGGTAAATATCATCGCCCATTCCAAGGGCGGACTGGAAGCTCGATACATGATCTCCCATCTTGGCATGGCCGATAAAATCGCCAGTTACACCAGCGTATGTACGCCGCATAGCGGAACCAGCGTAGCGGATCTCGGTATAAAGCTGCTGCCCAGCGAGCATGAAATTGAGCTCAAAGCCGCCAATTTTTTAGCTAATTGGATAGGAGATAAGTCGCCCAACAGCGGGACGGCGATAAAAGAATTAACCCGAACATATATGACTGAATTTAACCGGAATACGGAGGATGCCCCCGGTGTTTATTATCAGAGTTTCGGCACCATCATGACCAGTCCGTTAGATGATCCTTTTTTTATGCTGACTTATCCGCTTATTAAAGAAAACGAGGGAGATAACGATGGCATGGTATCAACTACATCATGCCCGTGGGGCGTGTTTCGTGGGCTATTGCAAGGAAAAGAAGCCGGGATTTCTCATCTGGATATGGTGGATTTTAGAAAACATGATATTGCTGGTGTTGATATTGCTGGGTTCTATGTTGCGATGGTGGCGGACTTGAAAGTTCTTGGCTATTGAGTGTGTTTTATTGCTTTTAAATACCCTCATGAACATTAATCGGTAGCCATCCTGAGTTGGTAAGGAACGGGCATGAAATAACTTAGGCATCTTACTCCCTCTCCCTCCGGG
>PMJA01000203.1 GCA_003158415.1 Methylobacter sp. | reverse complement strand
CCCCCTCATCCCAACCCCTTCGACGGTAGGCTTTTCCCTCAAGGGAGCGTAGCGAGGGTTCAGGGGCTTAATGGCAATGACCCTTTGAATAGAGTTTTACCTGCTGTCTTAAAAATCAATCTCGATACCGACCGGACAATGATCCGATCCGGTAATATCTGGCAGAACAAAAGCCTGCTTTACCTCGCCGATCAGCGCTTTGCTGGTCAACACATAATCGATCCGCCACCCGACGTTTCTTGCTCTTGCGCCTGCGCGGAAACTCCACCAGCTGTAAGCGACGGTGTCAGGATGGAAATGCCGGTAGGTATCGACCAGTCCGGCGTCAAGAAAACGGCTGAAACCGTCGATTTCGACCTGGGTGTAGCCGGACGATTTATTGTAATTCGGCTTCGGACGGGCAATATCGATTTCCCGGTGCGCGACATTGAAATCGCCGCAGGCGATCAGCGGCTTAAGGCTTTGCAGTTGCTGCAAATAGGCCAGAAACTCCAGATCCCAGCTTTGCCGGTAATCAAGCCTCGCCAATTCTTCACCCGAATTGGGCACATAAACGTTGAGCAGAAAAAAATGTTCAAACTCAGCGACCATCACGCGGCCTTCCCGGTCGTGTTCCACAATGCCAATATCATTGATAATTTGCAGCGGCGCTTGCCGGGACAACAGCGTGACGCCGGAATAGCCCTTGCGCTCGGCGCAGTTGGAATAAATATGGTAGCCTTCGATACCCTCCAAAGCCTTGTCGATCTGATCGGCCTGGGCCTTGGTTTCCTGCAACAAAATACAGTCGGCATCAAGCCGCGCGAGCGTTTCGGCAAAACCTTTGCCTTGTATCGAGCGTATACCGTTGACATTCCAGGAAATAATTTTCATGCGATGATTCCGTTTGTTGCGTTTGAGGTTGCGTCTTCGAGTGAAAATGCGCGTGGGTGCTATTGTAACCTTCTGCATTTTGGCTAACCAATGATTTTCGGTTTGATCTTTAAGACGGCAAAGTTATTTGGTATGACTTTTTAGGGTGCTCCTATTAACCAAATCCTTGTTTCTGCGTACAGATGTGAATACAATAAAAGTATGAAAATTTAATTTGATCCTGAAAAAGCCGCTACAAACCCATTGAATCACGAAGGCGTGACGTTTGATGAAGCACAGGCAGTTCTGCTAGACCCTTACGCACTGACACGAGAAAAGGGTGAGGCAGACAATGAACATCGATTTATAACGCTGGGCATGGGTGCAAAAGGTCGTATTCTGATTGTAGTCTGGACGTTGCGCGAAGAGTCCAGGCGTCTGATTTCTGCCTGGAAGGCCAACCAACCCCAAAGGAGACGTTATGAGCAACAATTCTGATCCCCTGTTTGACCGTTATGCCGAGATGGATTTTAGCGCTGCCCAGCCTGTTTCTGAAATACCGGCATTGGCGCAACTGCAAGCCGAGCACGGCGGCAAGTCGCGGATAACGATGCGCGTGGATAATGACACACTGGCGATTTTTAAAGTANNGCGCAGGGATTGACGCTGGCCGATGTCGTGCGGGAGACTATTCGTAAGGAATTGCATTAGGTTTGAACGATTGCAATTATTGGGCAGCTCACTTTAAGTATTTTTTCAATTAGCCTTAGAGCAGTAAGGAGGTTTTGCGCTAGCAAACCGCCATGCTCAACATATGACCGTAGCCAAACAAGCATATCCAAAGTATAAAAAATTCGATTGGAAAATTCCGAGCAAAGGTCAGTTTGGTGTGCTCCGTTGATGGCGGATTGCTAGCTCGAATCCGCCCTACAATTAATCCGCCGTACGGCCGTCCAAACTTGTTTGCGCCCAACCGCGCTTTATATATCACGCAGCTGAACACCTTTGGCATCTGGTCATGTGCGCCGTCTGCCAGTCAATTACACGAACCGTCCGCAGCAAGACTGTGGCAGCAAATTTTGGACGTGTTGTTCGACGTTGAGTTCATGCAAGTCGTGCCAGAGCAGCAGTCGCTGTTGCTGTTGCAGGTCGTGCCCCACGGCTCGCAAGCCTGCGCGACGCATGCCGTGTGGTTTGAGTTGGCCGTCTCTCCGGCGGGGCAGGCCGAGCAACTGGTGTGACTTGAGTTGGCTATCTGCCCAGCAGGACAAACCGAGCAACTGGTGTGATTGGGATTGGCAACCTCCCCGGCGGGACAGACAGTGCAGGCTGACTGATTTGAGTTGGCAACCTCTCCAGCCGGGCAGGCGCTACAGCTTGTGTGGCTTGAATTGGCCACCTCTCCGGCGGGACAGGCTGAGCAACTGGTGTGGTTGGCGTTGGCAATCTCTCCAGCTGTGCAGGCCACACAGGCTGTGTGGTTGGCGTTAACCACCTCTCCGGCAGGACAGGCCGCACAACTGCTGTGGTCGCCGATGGGCACTTCTCCAGCAGGACAAGCGCTACAGCTGTTACTGCCTCTGGTGCAACCATTGGCGACCGTGCCATTGGGGCAGGCAAGACACTGCTCCTGCCCGCTCGGAAGGTCATTCAAATAGAACCCTGGGTTGCAATTTTGCGCCCGTGGATCACCACATCCACCCGCCCAGGCGTTAGCCCAAAGGACGAC
This sequence comes from Methylobacter sp., assembly GCA_003158415.1. GTDB lineage: Bacteria > Pseudomonadota > Gammaproteobacteria > Methylococcales > Methylomonadaceae > Methylobacter_C. Next base: position 13,743 of record PMJA01000203.1, on the reverse strand, counting down.
AAAGAGAAGCACCGCTTTGACAATAGTTTTCATGATAGCTCCACATAAAGATAAACGCTTTATCTGGCGCCGACTGAAGTGAAATCCAAGCCATGCGAGTTGATGGGGAATCACTTTTGAGGAATCGCGCCAACAGGGGGTTGCGAGAAATCGTCATTAGTTTAAAAGTGTAGGGTAATATATTGCACCCGTCAACCAAAATCGGGGGCGGTTGGGATTAACCCCCACTACTGTTGCCGCAAAGGCTGATTACCCTGCACAACGCGGTAAAATGCGGCAATTCGGCAATGTCGTAGGGTGCAGTGAGGAACGAACCTACACAATGCTCAACATACGGGATATTTCCATTGGAAACTTATTCAGCATGGGCATGAAAAAAGCAAGTAGTATCGATGAATTGGAACGGAATCGAAGGTATAGGGTTTATTTTTAGATTTTATTTCAATGCGTTACATCGAGGCTACTCGCTGAAGGCGATTCAGTGTATTAGCGGGTTTCATTTTGTAGGCGTGTAATTCTTTCCATTGTCTTTCTCGAATTCCAAAACAAAGGCACTAACCTGATCCAACAGTTGGGAATCTCCGAATGCTTTTGCGGCAAGGCCGAAGATGAGTACACGGCGAATGAAATTTGTTTTTTTGTGTTTCTTCTAATGAAGACAGTTAGATAAAGTGGTCGCATGATTGACTCTTCCCCCCATTCCCTATACCTTTCACATTACTTTGAACACTATTCGTCAGGTAGCCTTCCATGTCCAACTTGCTTACTCCCCCATTCGACGACGTTTTTCATCATTTTATCTCCACGCCGCTGGACACACTGCTGGCGGAACACCAGACCGTCAATCCCGAAGCCAAAATTCTGGCGCTGTTTCACCGTTGCGTGGCAGAGGTTCCCGCTTACCGTCGGTTTCTGGAAGCGCGGGGCGTAAACGTGGCGGAGATTACTTCTTTCAGGCATTTCGGGAATTACCGTTGATGGGCAAGGCCGATTACATGCAGGCTTATCCGCTGCCGGAGCGCTGTCTGGGCGGCAGTCTCAGAGGATCCGATTGGGTGGTGGTATCGTCCGGCTCCACGGGTCAGCCGATGTTTTGGCCGCGCTCGGTCGCGCATGAGCTGGATGTGGCGGTGCGTTTCGAGCAGGTGTTTTGTGACAGTTTCCGCGCCGATGAACGGGTGGTTTGCTTCGCTTTACGGCACGGCCGACGGCGGCGTGCTCGGCAACGAAACGCCGCTGAGTTTTTGAAAGGGCAGGGGGGCGCTGCCATTACGTTAAGCCGTTCGCTGAATTCGTGAGGGCTAACTGCTTTTTAATCAGGAGTCCAGCTGTAGGACGTGCCGCGCGCGCCACTCACCTAATGCCTATGAGCAAATCAAGGCGCGCGCGGCACTACGAAACTACGTTATAGTCTGGACAGCAGTTCCGCTTTCTTGTCACTGTACTCGGCATCCGTCAATATGCCTTTAGCTTTCAAATCGGCCAATTTCTCGATAGCGCCGAAAATATCAGCCTCCTGATTTGAACCTTGGGTATTAACAACGTCCGGCTGAAAGGTGGGCGCGGGCTGGGATTGAACCGGTGTTTGCACGGGTACATTGTCGATGGAAATGATGGGCAGGGTTTTAACATCGACCACCCCGTATTGACTGGTGAACGTAATTGAGCCGCCTACCGACTGTTGCTGGGAAAAGCCACCTATCTGATGATCTTGCGTGTCGTATAGCGTTACATGACCATTGGCTTCGATAGCCAGCCGTCGAATGGTGGCAAAGTAGGCATAGCGCACATTATTTTGCGCACCCGTGCTGTTAGGAAATTGCAGGCCAGCGGGCCACCAGTTACCGGAACTACCGGCAGGCGGAGGCACAAACAAACTGACGGCTCCCGTCTGCCCGGAACTGTTTTGTTGCTGTCCCCCCGTATTAGAGCAGGCGCCTCCGAAGTTGTTTTGTTGCTGGCCACCTTGGCTCTGTGACTGAAAGCTGCCGCTTTGAATGAGCCCCGGTTGATTGGCGATCAGGTTGGCCAGTTCCTGGCACAGCCCACCCACGCTGTTTTTTAAGCCGTTATTGAACATATCGCCCAACATGATCATGCCGCCCTTCATCCATTGGCCGGAGCCGCCAAATTCACGATGATTAAACTGCGCCATGGAACCGTTGCCGTTGATGACCGATTGCAGCATGCTGAATACGGCATCGGGACTAAAATTATAGCGTTGTGCTATGTTGTTGATTATTTGTTGGCCTTCCGGCGTAAGCTGTTGCATTGGGTAAAGTCCGAGTGGTTAAGAGGGGAATCACGAAGGATAAATCAGGGGGCATCAGGGTTTACAGATTGCCGCCTGATTTGGATTGCGACCAGTGTAAATGAACCCGTCACACAAAGCACTCAAATTCTGAACCAGCGCAACCCAGGCATTTTCGCAGCGCCGTAAAACCGTGCGCAATTCATTGAAAAAAATCATAGATGAAGACGCGATTGTCGCCTTGAATATAGACCCGACATTAAGGGCCGAAGCGCTGTCGCTGGATGATTTTGCCAGATTGAGTAATCTGTTAGAAGAATACCCTGAAGCCTGCGACAAACTGTCACGCGACAATTCGCCACATTCCATTGTTTAGATTTAATGGATAAACTATAGGCAACTCTTGAGATGCAAACTTCCNNATAAAGATATTGCCGGATGATTTCACAACTCTCGTCCCAGCGAGGATGGCGGATATAGGCCGCCAGGGCATTCCGGCCCATTGTCAGTAACAACGGGCGGTCATGATGCAGTTTTTGCAAAAGATCGGCCAACGCCTGCGGGTCTTCAGGGGGAACAAGATAACCATTGTCGCCGTGACTGATAATTTCTTTGGCGGCTGCTTCGGTCGTGCCGATGACCGGCAGGCCGAATTGCTGGGCTTCCACATAGACGATGCCGTAGCTTTCATAAGATGATGGCAGCGCCATCAGATGATGTTGCAGGTACAGATCGGCAAGGGATAGGCCTTGCACCGGGCCTTTAAGAATGACCCGTTCTTGCAGTTGCGCAGCCCGAATCGACTTTTGCACCTGCTGTACATAGTCGGGTTCCATGTCCAACCGCCCGGCTACGGTCACCTGAAAATTCTCGGCGGGGAGTAGGCGCAGGGCTTGGATGAGTACATGCAGACCCTTGCGACGGATGACATTGCCCACGACCAGGATTTTTAAGGGGCCGGGGATCAGCGCTCGCTGTTTGATGGTGTCAATGTCTATGTCTGCCCCGGAGAAATTGTCGCCCGCCGGTACGGCAAGGCAATGGGGCGGCGACGGGTCGTGCAGTAATTCTCGGATCTGCGCCAGCGTGGTTAGGCTGTTAGCGATTATTCCCGAAACAGACTTCAAATAACGGCGCTCGATGGCGCGGTAAAACCAGGCACTGTAACCAGGATGATGATCAAAACTGGCGAGCAGATGCACCAGCGTCACCACCGGTATATTCAGCTGCCGGTTTATCAGTACCACCGAAGGATGCACCATGGCATCCTGAATCAGCAGGTCTACATTGGCGGCGGTAATTTGCTCCAGACAGCGCGTGCTGAAATTATCGCCCAGATGACGCCAGTAACTGCGTAGCGGCAGGCTGATGATTTCCACCTGTACGCCGTGGCTGCGCAGATAGGCCGCCAGTTTACGGTTGTACAAATAGCCGCCGCTCACGGCTTCCATGTCGCCATAAATCAACAGGCCGATACGCATAGATTTTAGCTTAGAATTCCAGTCTGAACGCCGCCCAGCAACTGGCGTTTTCCCACAGTTTTACACGTAACAAACCCGATCCGGGCGGTTGAATGGCGGCGTGTAATTGTTCGCAAATGATGCGACTGAAGTGTTCGATGCTGGGATTAAGACCGGAAAATTCAGGCTTGTCGTTCAGCATGGCATCGCGAAAGTAAACCACAATGCCATCCAGAGCGGCTTCAATGGCGACTATGTCCACCAGATAACCATGCCGATCCAGCTGTTGGCCCTCAATGCTCACTTCCGCCACATAATGATGGGCGTGAGGCTGGTTTTCGTTGCCCCAGTCGCCGCCAATCAGGTAATGGTTGGCGATAAAATCACGGGTTACGGCTACGGTATACATATTCGACTTTCCTAAGTGCTAATAAACAAAAATGGCTTGTAAGACTTGCTCTGGCGTCTTATCCAATAGATCATAAATGACGTCGGCCTGATCCAGGGAAAGCCTGTGGCTAATCAGCTCCTGAGGCCGCACCCTCCGGATCATGTCCCAGGCTGTCTGGAAGCGACGCGCTTTATCCCAACGACCGGTTAATTCAGGCGCGATAGTGCTGACCTGGCTGCTGATGAATTTAATCCGATTCCGGTGCGCCGCCCCGCCCAGGTGTAGGCTGGCAGATTTTCCGCCATACCAGCTGCCGATGACGATACGCCCGGAATAGCTGCATAAATCAATCGCCAGATTCAAAGCCTCCGGCACGCCGCTAACTTCGTAGATCAGATCAGCGCCCGCACCGGGTGTTGCCGATAGTTGTACCGGCAATTGTAAGCTTTGTTTCAGAGCCGCGACTTGTATTTCCGATGCGGGATCGTAAACTTGCTGCACACCCAAGCGCAGTGCGCGGGCGCGACGTCCGGCTATGCCATCCAGGGCATGCAGTTGCGCCAGCGGAAACTGCGCCAGCAAGCTAGTCAATAGCAGGCCAACGATTCCTAACCCTAAGACCGCCACTTGTTCGCCTAGCGCCGGATTGCCGTCCAGCACCAGACTCACTGCCGTTTCCATATTGGCCAGAAACACCGCCGCCTCCGGCTCTATATCGTCTGGCAAGGCGATGACCTGTTCCGGTGTGGCGATGAAATGACTAGCGTGCGGCTGAAACGCAAACACCAGTCGGTCTTGCCAAAGGCCATCGACGGCTGCGCCTATCTGCTCAATGCGACCCACGCAGGCGTAGCCGTATTGCAGCGGATAAGTCTGAGGGTGTTGCAGAGACGCCAGTGTGGCGTCCAGGGTTATGTCGGCGGGCAGTTGTCCCCGGTAAACCAGCATTTCAGTACCGGCACTGATGGCGGAACAGTGCGTTTTGACGCGTATTTGTCCCGGTTGCAATGGTGGCAGTTGTTGTTCGCGGATTTCTACCTGTTGCGGGCCGGTGAACCAGAGCTGATGGGCTTTCATGCTTCGACGTACTCCTGATAGTTTAAATCACCCCACATGATCAAATCATCTCCCAGCATCTGTGCATGCAACGGGCGGATTTGCGGTAATTGGGCTTTACTGGTGATTCCCAGATGGCCAACGCCCTTGTAGCCGCCGACCAGGGTAGGGGCTACCGTCAACACTAGCGCATCAGCCAATTGCGCTTGCAAAAAAGCGGTGATCACATGGCTGCCACCTTCAACCATCAGCATTTTGATGCCTTTTTTCCACAGTAAAGCCAGTGCATCCGGCAAGTTGACTCTTCCTTCGGCATCGCTTGCCAGGGTCATAATTTCAACCTGATCGCCATACTCACTATCATCTTTTAAGCGGGTCAAAATCCAGCAGTTTTTATCCGCATGTCGGCAAAGACGCGCGGTAGTCGGCATGCGAAGGCGGCTATCCAGCACGATGGGTTGGGGGTTAGCACCGGGCCAGTCCCGAACGGTGAGTTGCGGATCATCCGTTAACACCGTGCCGATGCCCACCAGAATGCCGTCATGCAGGCTGCGTAGCTGATGGGTTAACCGGTTCGCTTCAGCGCCGCTCAAGGCCAGCGATTCCCCCGTGCGCGTAGTGATGCTGCCGTCCCAGCTCTGGGCATAGCTTAGCGTCACGAACGGTCGTTTTACAGGCATTAAGGCGCTCTTGTGGGCAGTCAGCCAGTGTTCAATCTGCTGATTGACCGTCATGAAGCGCTCTGAGCTTTACTGCGTAACGCTGGCGTAAGCTGCAACAGGTGATCCATGCGTAGCGCTTTGGTGGACAAATAACCTGCGTTGTCGGAATTGACGGCAATTTCCAGCGGTACGCGTACATGAACCCGGATGCCTTCTGCCTCTAGTGCATTAATTTTTAACGGATTATTGGTCATGAGTCGCACCGATTTGACGCCTAGATCCTCCAGAATACGCGCCGCCAAGTAATAACTCCGCTCGTCCACGCTATGACCCAACAGCAGGTTGGCATCAACGGTATCATAGCCTTGATCTTGCAGGTTATAGGCCCGCAATTTTTGCAATAAACCGATACCGCGACCCTCCTGGCGCAGATAGACCAACACACCTTCACCTTCGTCGGCGATCAATTCCAGGGAACGGTTTAGTTGCTCGCCGCAGTCACAACGCCTGGAACTTAACACATCGCCGGTAAAACATTCGGAATGTATGCGCACCAACACATCGTCCTCCTCGGACACTGTTCCTCTATAAAAAGCCAGATGTTCCTTTTTATCCTGGGTATTGGTGTAGTAACAGAGTTGAAAGTCGCCATATTTCGTAGGAATACGGGCGCAGGTCATTCGTGTAACGGTGGGTTTGGGCATACGGGATAATCTAGGTTATAGGGCAAGATAAGAATGATAAAAAAGAGGAGTCGTCAATTATACTTTGAGTCCTTCATGGTCAAGTCAATAAAACACCATAACTGCTTTTGGTTGATAAAGCCGTGATTAGGAATCATGGTTTTATTGGTTTGAATCACCCAGTAAGGATCATAAGTCGCCGAATTTTTTAAATGCCGTAATGTCATCTGGGCGGCATCCTTGAATACGGACGGCAATTCATCTCCGGTATCCCATCCTTCGCCCGTCGGGCGTTCGCCGTTATCGAATTGTATTTTTTTCCGTCTGACCACCACGCTGTTTAACCATCCCGGACGCCATGCACACGCGTTATCAGGGCTGACAGGCGCATGAGCCTCCAGGCGGTGCGTGATGAATGGGTTGAAATGTCCGACCGCCGTCGTGTCAAGATCCCATTCCGAAAATGACAGAGAGTCGTCCGCTTCTTGCCTAGAATCAGACGTAATGGTTCGATGTTGTTCGAACAGGGCTGTTAGCGTCCTTACCCAGGAGAACGCCGTTTTTGTGGTCGAGTCCGATTCCGATGTGGCAATAATTAACAAAGGCTTTTGCTTTTCGCTGAAGGGATATTCGCGGTTATATCGTTGCGCGGCCTCTCTGATAGCAGCAAAACGCATGGCTTCAAAGGCCGGGTTGACCAAAACCACCAAATCGCCAAATCCGGTGCGCAGATTCGCGTTTTCCGGCTGGGCCAAACGCGTAAGCAGCACCTGATGCAGCGAGTTAAAAATCACGGATGCACCCAGGCTGTGGCCTACCGTTAACAATTTGTTTTTTCCTTCAGCCTTAACCACGGTTTCCACCCGCAACAAAAAATCAAGCAGGGAGTTTCGCCCCACTTCCTCGCTCACCAGCTTTCTGTCCCAGAAGGTCAACGCCCTAAGCCAGGGCACAGTAACCGTTTCGCCGCGCCAGCCTACATAGATACCGATGACGTGATAGCCGGGATTACGCTGTTTGGTATCTTTAAGGGTTTCCTTAAAGCGTCTGACATTAAAGTCGTTATCGTCGGCGTTATGATGCCAGCCGTGGACATAAATAGTGACATATTGGGGTTGTTGCTGGTTTTTTAACAACGTGATTAATGATTCAACTTGTCCGTTGTCATAAAATTGCCCCTGGTCATCAATCTCAACAAAGCCCAGCGTGTAGTCATCTTCTTTATTGCTAACCAGATTGGCGGCGCTACAAGCGCTTATTTTATTTAGCTCGCAGGGCGTGTTAGCGACAGTCGTCCGAAAATAATCTTTAGGCGTGCAGGCGGAAAGGAATACTAACAAGAAAATCCTAATGGATAATTTAGTCATGAGGGCGTTCAGGCTACTTGCCCAATAAATTCTACAACTATGTGGGTCTATGAATAAACCGAAACAGACCCATTCCACAGCACATAGCAAGCGTGAACAACACCGCCTCCATGCGTCCATAGCCAAAGGCGGCGATTGCCGCTCCCGGACAATAACCCGACAGCCCCCAGCCTATGCCAAACAAGGCGGCGCCTATCAGCAATCGGGCGTCAATGCGTGCCGCACCCGGCAGATGAAAGCGAGGCTCCAGTATCGGCGCAGGTCGACGAAGTATCAGCCTACACGCCAATCCGAATATTATCAGGGCGCCCGCCATAACCAGCGCCAAACTGGGATCCCACTGTCCCGCAATATCAAGGAACGCAAGCACCTTCACAGGATTAACCATTTGCGCTATGACCAATCCTAAGCCAAACAGGATGCCACACAAACAGGCAGATAAATTCTTAAGCATCGCTTTAACCCTTAACGCCTATCCAGTGACGCACGATGTAAACGGTCATACCTGCGACGATCATGAAAATCACGGTAGCTAAAGCGGATCGCGGTGACAGGCGTGCCAATCCACAGATGCCATGACCGCTGGTACATCCGCCGCCCAGGCTGGTGCCGTAACCCACCAACAGACCTGCAAGCACCAGTACAGGCAATGACGTTTCTATGCGAAACAAAACGGCGTTACCATTGATCAATCTTAAAACTAGCGGGCCTAATACTAATCCAGCCAGAAAAAACATGCGCCAGCCGACATCGCCGCGTTGCTCGGGAAACAGTGCTTTACCGACAATACCTGAAATCCCGGCAATGCGACCGTTTAAAAACAGCAGCAATGCGGCGGACAATCCGATCAGCGCACCGCCAATCAAGGCTGAATAAGGTGTAAAGTTCTCCATTGAAGTCCTGTCATTAGATGAAAATATTTATTATAAATCACCGGGGCGGCAGACGTTAAAGCCGCCTGGATCAACCCAACTGCAACGAGAGCGGGTACATTTCCGGATTAATGGTTAGGAACGTGCATGAAATAACTTCGACATCTTACTCCCTCTCCTTCCGGGAGAGGGTTGGGGTGAGGGAATTTAATACCTATGTTATTTCGTGCTCGTTCCTTAACTCGGAACTCAATGGGTTTGGGTCGCTGACGGTCATAACGGCATCATGTTGTTTCTCCAAAGCATTTATGCAATTCGGATAACAGCTTAGCGTTTCTGCTCATCAAAAGAAAATGCTATTATTAGCATTTTATATCTAATAAACGGATAAATAAGGTATCTATGACCAAGCCCCTCCAAGAGCATCTTGGTTTTTAGTGGTACTTACAATTACACAGTTTTAACAAAAACCATGTTATTTATTTCGTCATATAAATGTATCGAAATAAAATGTTGTTCAGAGCCAGCCGAGGCGTTTGCAAGCGCCATATATGAGGTACATGCCAAGACCGCAAACAAAGATGCCAAAGATAAGGCGGAGCTGCGGCCCCGACATTTGGTTTGCGAAGTAGGCACCAATCCATGCGCCAAGAAACATAGTGGCAGCAAGAATAATGGCGGCCCGTATATCGACGTTTCCGTGCCGATAATATTCAAAAGCAGCGGCAAGACCTATTGGTGGAAGCAGTACCGCAATACTGGTTCCCGTTGCCATGTGCTGAGAGAAACCAGCCCAATAAATAAGTGCTGGTACAATGACAATACCGCCACCTATTCCAAAAAATCCCGCCGATATACCGCCCAAAATACCAATAATTATTAACATAAGCCATGGTGGCATTGGGTGCTCCTTATTAAATTAAGCTACCTGTAAAACCCTATATAAGGTTCGCCGTGACACATTGAGCGATTTTGCTACTGTGTTGTTGTGTTCGCCTTATTCTATTAGCTTTTTGGCGTGGGTGGCTTGTTGTGTGGTTAGCTTTGATTTTCTCCCCATCTTCACGCCACGGGCAACAGCCGCCGCCCTTCCCGCTTTTGTCCATTTCTGGATAAGAGAGCGCTCAAGTTCCGCGAGTATCCCGACCATTTGCACATAGCGCGGCCTCTCGGGGTTGTGGTGTCTATGGCTTCGGTCACGGACTGGAAGGCCACTCCCCGTGATTTCAGATCATCCAAGAAGTTTACCAAATAGCCACAGCACGCCTTATTTTGACACTGATTTATGGCACAGACAAGCTATTGATTTATAAGGGCCTAGTTGTGTGCCAAAAATCTTTATTTATGGCACAAAGCAGTTAACAGGCAAATGTGTGTCGTTAATCGGACTGGGTATTATCTCTTATCCAATTGGCAAACTCTTTTTCGGAAAGACGGTAGGTGTAGTGTTTGATTTTGCTTCCATATACTTTTTTGATGGGAATCGATTCGAAATCTATCCCTTCTAAGCACCGGACATTGACCGCCCATCCATCGAAAGGTTTAGAACCTTCGAGAATTTCTTCAGGCGTTGGATCACTTGGGCGTCTGAACGGGAGGATACCGCATGTGGGACAAAAGAAATCTTTCGCCGTTTTGCTTCCCCACTGATACAAAACAAGGTCTTCCCATGGGGTAAGCAAATTTAGCTTCTCTTTCGAAATCCGGTGATTCAAAGCTCCACGTTTCTTACAAATAGAGCAATCACAAACACGCACATGATCTATTTCTGCTTCGATCTCGAAGCGAACTTTTCCACAATGGCACGAACCTTTGTATTTTGTCATTTATTTTGTAGCTGCCGGGGTTGAGGTGGCAGGGCCTATGCCGACGATCTGCAAAATGGCGTCGCCGTCTTTAGCGCCGTCGTAGTGTATCTCCTTGCCGTAATGGGTCACAAAGCTGCCCGCCGGAACCGGTTTCAGGCTGTCGGGATCGTAGTTGTCGCCGGTACCTACCCACCAGGTGCCTGAAATCACGGTAATGTAGCGGTCGTTGGGATGGGAATGCGGCTTGCTGTTGTGATGCGCCTTCCATTTGTTGAGTATCACATAAAGACCGGGTTTGGACGGGTCGCCCACCAGTACCGCCGATTCCGATCCGCCGGGATTGGCAACCCACTTGATCTGGTCGGGCAGTTTGATCGAAATCGCCTTGGGATCAAGATCGGCCGCCGATAGCGGGCTAAAACTTAAAGACAAGCCGATTGCCAGCGCCAGTCGCGTCAGTTGTAAAATGGTAAAAGAATGTAACATCGAATGCTCCTGTTAGTAGAATTGCTGCATGACTGCTTGCCGATCAATGTGCAGGCGGAAGGTGGAATTGGCTCAGCTCCGGCGGAACCACCGCTTTTTCGCTATGCGGCGTACCGGCTGGTACCCATTCGTAAGGGACTGGTTGTCCCCGGTATAACGAATTATTGGCGGTCACGCGACCAGTGAGCGGGTCTTTGCCGACGCGGAAATACGGATTGACGTATTCCCAAACGATGTCGCCGTCGCGGGTCACCTGAAACAGGCGACCGCTCTGGCCTTCATCAATAAAAGTATTGCCGTTGGGCAAGCGGCGCGCGGCACTGATATGGGTGCTGCGGAACGACCAACCGGGATTACCCGAATCCTCGCCGGTGTATTGCCAGACGACTTCATTCTTTATAGGATCGATTTCCAATACCCTGGAACCGCCGGTTCTCGGCACCGAAGCTGCCGGGTAACCGGCCACGCCTTGATTGTCGAATACCAACAAATTACCAGCGCCGGGCCGACCTTCAGGAATAATATGGGCATCGTGTTGGGCGCTGATTTGATCCACTGGTCTCGGCACATTGCGGGGTTGCTGCTGTTCTTCACTGGCGGCTTTATAGTGCGGCCCTAAACGCCAAACGATTTTGCCGGTTTTTTTGTCGATGATCGCAATAAAATTGGCGTTACGGGCATCGAACAGTAGATTGTCCGGGGCGAAACGTTTATCGCCGCCATCAAACCAGCGATTGGGGCCGACCACTTTGAGATTATTGACGTGCAGGTAATCGGCAATATCGGCATTGCGCAGCAGCTTGAGTTCGGCTGGGCTAAAGCCGAATTCATTGATATGTTCCGAAGCAATCCATTTCCAGACCACTTCCCCGGCCGGGTTGACCTCATAAACCACATCGTCCAACACTTGCGGCTGCTTAAAACCTTTGACAGGATGCACAAGATTGGTCAGCACCACCGTATTGCCGTTCGGCAGACGCGCCCAGTCGTGGTGTTGCTGAGCTGCGCCGCCGGGCGCTTTGTCGCCGAATGTCCATACCGTTTTGCCGTCCCAATCCAGTTCGCCTACCGTCTTGGCTATCCGTCGGCTCACTTGGCCCGGAACCAGATCAGTGCCTTTGCCTTCGGTCATCTCCAGCGTCACAAAAACATGGCCGAGTTTGCCGCCGTTCACGGACGGATCGATTAAGGTACTGTGACCGGCGGCATCTTTCCATTCATGAACCGATGTACCGTTCAGGTCGATCAGGTGGGCAATGTTGTCGCCGCCGGTAAACAATACAAAAGAGTTGTAGGCTTTGGCCGGGTCGTAACGTGTCGTGCCGGTAGGATAGACGCTAGGCGCGGCGCTTGCAGAAAGGCTCAATGCTGCGCCGATTGCGCCCAGTAGCGTTTTTTGTAATACCTGGGCAAACCGGGATGTGCCGCTAAGGCGGCGAGATGGCTTATTAATTGTAGTTGTCAGTGTCATGGATGGGTTCCGTTAATGCTTGATAAGGCAGTGCTCACAACAACTCAAGCAACTAACAAGCCAAGAGCGAACCTCGCGCAAATTTACGCGCCAGTGACCTACAGCCGCAAGCGATTGCACCGGATCGCACCTTGACGGACATCATGCCGAACCTGTGCCTCGCTGTTGAACACTATGCAGGCTATCAGCAATAGTTGAACGCAACTCAACAGTTGTTAGCTATCGCTATCGTTTAATATGCTGTTATAGCGGTAATGCCTGCTGAGCACCTGTCTTTATATCAACACTTTGTGCCCCACAGCAGCGCTCTTAATAGAAGGACTGATTCCTGGGCAAAGCTATTGGCTGCGCGTGCGCGGCATAAACAGCCACGGCGGAGGCGTTTGGACTGATCCGGTGAGTATGATTGTTGATTGAGAGAGTAGACACGGTTAGAGTGGGCAATGCAGTTCTGCCCATTCTAACTTTCATAATCCCGGTAGGATGTTTTGTCGAATGTGTACTTTAATTATGCCATAACATCAACTTTCGTTTACTTAATGACAGGATTCAGCTTATAGGATGTGCCGACGACAGGAGGCGCATCATTCGCGACAATTATACTTAAGAGGGCAATCCGATGACTGACTATCGCCGATTTTATGTTCCAGGCGCAACTTGGTTTTTTACGATCAATCTTACTCAGCGTAAGGATAATCGGTTATTGCTTGAGAACATTGATTTATTGCGAGCGGCTTTTTATGAGGTTAAAAAACGCCATCCTTTTACGATTGACGCGATCGTTATTATGCCCGATCATCTTCATTGTCTTTGGACTTTGCCACCGGGTGATGTTGATTATTCAACCCGTTGGGGACAAATAAAAGGGCATTTTTCCCGGCATATTGGTACGGGCGAGAGGATTTCAAAAAGCCGGGGTAAGCGGCGAGAACGGGGTCTATGGCAACGTCGTTTTTGGGCGCACTTGATAACGGATCAGGATGATTTTAATAATCATACTGATTATATCCATTGGAATCCGAGCAAGCATGGTTGGGTGCGTCATGTTGCGGATTGGCCGTATTCGAGTTTTCATAAGTTTGTAAGATTGGGAATTTATCCGATTACTTGGGGGCATTCAGGCGAATTTGATCTTGATGCCGGTGAGTAACGCGAATGATGCGCCTCCTAGCGTCGGCACATCCTATGGCCCTTAGGAACGTTCATGAAATAACTTCGACATCTTACTCCCTCTCC
>PMJA01000218.1 GCA_003158415.1 Methylobacter sp. | reverse complement strand
AACACACTTAGAGAGAGGCTTGGGGGCTGGGGGGATTTTAAAAATCAAAATTGCTCAAGTGTGTCATGCACGTACCTTAGAATTTATAACACCTTATTTTGCAGTGACCTAAATACAATATTTTAACATGAAGCCTATTTTTGCAGATGATGCTGCCATTGAGCATGCCGCCGATTTATTGAGGCAGGGCCGTTTGGTTGCGTTTCCGACCGAGACGGTTTACGGCTTGGGCGCTGACGCGTCCAATCCTGATGCGGTGCGGCGTATTTTTCTGGCCAAGGGCCGACCTGCGGATCATCCGCTCATCGTGCATATTGCCGGTGTGGACAGTCTTAACGATTGGGCGCTGACCGTGCCTGATACGGCGCGGCAGTTGGCGGCGCGTTTCTGGCCCGGCCCTTTGGCTCTGATCTTGAACAAGAGACCCGAAGTACCGGACGTTGTAACCGGAGGCCAGGACACCGTCGGCCTGCGGATGCCCGACCATCCGGTCGCGTTACGCCTGTTACAGGCATTCGGCGGCGGGATTGCCGCCCCGTCCGCTAACCGGTTTTGCCGGATCAGTCCGACTCAAGCCGCCCATGTGGAAGAAGAACTGGGCGATGCCGTCGATTGTATACTTGATGGCGGCGCTTGCCGGGTCGGTGTGGAATCCACTATCGTGGATTTGAGCGGAAACCGGCCCAGACTGTTGCGACCGGGGCATATTAGCCGAGTCGAAATTGAAGCGGTGCTACAAACCGAATTGATTGTTATGGCTCCGCAAGCGGAGCAAACTGTACGCGCACCCGGCATGATGACCGTACATTACGCCCCGGCAACCCTGGCTATGCGCTGTTCGACCAACGCTTTACCGGCAATCATTCAGGAACTGACCGCGCAACATAAAAAAATCGGCCTGTTGGCGTTTAATAAAGGCATGATTAATTGCGTCGTTGCCGATAACGAACCCGATAAGATCATACGCATGCCTAAGCGGGCCGATGATTATGCAAAGGTTTTATATGCGGCATTACGCGAACTGGATAGTCTGCAATTGGATATAATATTGGTTGAACAGCCGCCCGAAACCGAACAATGGCGGGCAATAAATGACCGCCTGTGCAAAGCGACCTCACTCCAATGCCGTTAAGTTAAGCGCCACTTGGCAAAATAAGCCGTTGGCTGAGCGGAGCCGAAGCCAGAAAAATCGCTTCGACTCCGCTCAGCGAACGACTAACTTAACGGCATTGGACCTCACCTTATTGATTCGACACAAAGTTAGTAATGCGATACATTAGAACCTTAGGCTTATGCCTTTCGCCTATACCTAACCCACTCTTCAAAAAATAATGATGATACAACAATTGGATAGTCTATTAACAAACCCTTATTTACTGACGGCGCTGGCGGGTCTTATCGGTTTGCTGGTAGGTAGCTTTCTCAATGTTGTTATCTATCGATTACCGGTCATGATGCAACGAAACTGGCGTAAGGAATGCGCCGAGTATCTGAATATCGACACCGGCGAATCGGAACCGCTGGCTCCCTTCAATCTATCTGTGCCGTTATCCCGTTGCCCCCACTGCAATACGCCCATCAAGCCGTACCAAAATATCCCGGTTCTCAGCTACCTTTTTTTAAAGGGTCGCTGTGCCGCATGCAGCCATCCTATTGCTGTGCGTTACCCGCTGGTGGAAGCGTTCACGGCAATAACCTCGGCCCTGGTGGCCTGGCATTTCGGCTACTCACCGCAAACCGCTGTTGCGCTGGTGTTGACCTGGTCGCTGATTGCAATGAGCTTTATCGATATAGATCACCAGTTATTGCCCGACACTATCACCCTGCCCTTACTATGGCTGGGCTTGTTGTTGAGCCTGTTCGGTTTCTTTACGGATACGCACGCCAGCATTATCGGCGCCATTGTCGGCTACACCGTGCTTTGGGCTGTTTATCACCTGTTTAAACTGGTCACCGGCAAGGAAGGCATGGGCTATGGCGATTTTAAATTGCTGGCTTTATTCGGCGCCTGGCTGGGTTGGCAATACTTACCCGTCATCATCTTATTATCATCGCTAGTGGGCGCAATCATCGGAATCGCCATGATCGTTTTTGGCAAACGCGATCGCAACAGCCCCATCCCTTTCGGCCCTTATCTGGCCGCCGCAGGATGGATAGCGTTGTTATGGGGTAAAAGCCTCAATCAGCTTTATTTAACGACAGCAGGTTTGTAACAGATGCTGAAAATCGGCCTCACCGGCGGCATAGGCTGCGGCAAAACCACGGTTGCCAAGGTTTTCGAGCAATTAAACATACCGGTTATAGACGCTGACGTAATAGCCCATCAATTGGTCGCTATTGGCCAACCTGCGCTCGCCGAGATACGGCAGGCCTTTGGCGCAGATTTTCTCAATCCGGACGGCTCGCTGAATAGAAAAAAACTCAGGGACATCATTTTTTCAGATCCTCAACAAAAACAAAAACTGGAAGCTATACTCCATCCTTTGGTTTATCAATCCATACAAACAGAACTGGAGCCATTGAACTCGCAATACTGCATTATCAGCATCCCGCTACTATTCGAAACCAATATGACCGGCTTAGTCGATAGGGTACTGGTAGTCGATTGCACGGTAGAAACCCAGATCGAACGCGTACAACAGCGGGATAATATAGCGATAGGCCGCATTATGGACATCATTGATAGTCAGGTTTCGCGCGCTTATAGAAAAACACACGCCCATGATGTCATCGATAACTCAAAAACCGACGACAGACTTGCAGAAGCCGTCAAAAAACTGCACAATTCATACCTTTCATTAAGCGCTAGCCGGGATAAACTTGTCTGTGAATAACACCATTACTTATGAATTTCCACTCAACGAACGAATCCGTGTTTTCATAAGACTCGAACAACTGTTTCAACAATTCCTCCATTTTTCAAACGGCGATACCGTTGCCGACAAACGCGCAGCTATCATCGTCCTGCTCGATATTATGTCGATATTCAGGCGCAACGACCTAAAGTCGGAAGTCATGAAAGAACTGGACCGCCAGACTGCCGTACTTAACAAAATCGCCGACAGCGCAGGCGTTGACAAGGAAAGACTGCAAGAAATTCTCGGCCAACTCGGACAAATCAGTAAAAAACTCCATGCCGTCACCGGAAAAATAGGCCTCCATATCATGGAGAGCGACTTATTCCAAAGCATCGCCCAGCGCAGCTCCATCCCCGGTGGCACCTGTTCTTTTGATTTACCCGAATACCATTATTGGCTGGAACAGGATGAATCCAAGCGCGTAAAAGACCTGCAACACTGGAGCAGCCCCTTTATGGATATCCACACCGCCATCGATTTTATACTTAATTTCATACGCAACAGCCGCTCGGCCAGTCAGGAAGTGGCTACGGCGGGCTTTTTCCAGATTTCCCTGGATAAATCGCAGCCTTTCCAGCTGATTAAAGTCAGCGTGGATAAGTCGCTGCCCTGCTTCGCCGAAATCAGCGGCGGCAAACACCGTTTCACCATCCGCTTTATGGAATCCTCTGCTGACGACAAACACTCCAGCCAAAGCACGGATGATATTAATTTTACCTTAACCTGCTGTTTATTCTAATGTCTTTATCCGAGAAACCATTAACTGTACGGTGTCCCACCTGTAAACGGCTAGTACCCTGGACGCCTGAACAGGCCTTTAAGCCTTTTTGCTGTGAACGCTGTAAATTAATCGATCTTGGCGAATGGGCGATGGAAGAAAAAAGAATTCCCGGCGAGTCGCTAACGCTGGAAAACGACAGCGACGAGGATGCTTTTTTTCAATAAAGTCGGAAGCGTTTTCCGGCCCCTCCCTCCCGGCCACTACTCAAACTGCCTGGATTTATGTCAATTATTCGTTTTTATGGGATAATCCAGGCTCACTCACATCAGACTAACCGCTATGACTTTTCCAACCATTGAATCTTTTGTACGCAACGCCCCTTTAGCCAGACTGCAACGCTTACCAGGCAATACCGGCAATACTATTTTAGCCAAACTAGAAGGCAATAATCCGGCCGGATCGGTTAAAGACTTGCCTGCGCTCAGCATGATTAAACATGCCGAAGCCAGAGGCGATATTAAGCCCGGCGACCGTTTGATAGAAGCGACCAGCGGCAATACCGGCATCGCCCTGGCGATGGTGGCGGCCATCAAGGGTTATAAAATGACCTTGATTATGCCCGACAACATGAGCGACGAGCGCAAGGCCTCAATGAAAGCCTACGGTGCGGAAATCATACTCACGCCAGCCAAAGGCAGCATGGAAGCGGCAATTGACTTAGCCAGGGAAATGGAAGCGGCTGGGCTGGGGCGGATTCTGGATCAGTTTGCCAATCCTGATAATCCGCTCGCTCATTACGAAAGCACGGGGCCGGAAATTTGGCAGGACACCCAGGGCAAAGTGACACATTTTGTCAGCGCGATGGGCACTACCGGCACAATTATGGGAACATCGAGATTTCTCAAGGAACAAAATCCTGCAATACAGATAGTCGGGGTGCAGCCGGAAGGTGACTCCAAAATCCCCGGTATCCGGCGCTGGCCCCAGGAATACTTGCCAAAAATTTATCAGCCGGATCGTGTGGACAGAATAATCGACATTGATCAACAAACGGCTGAAAACGTGACCCGCGCTTTGGCGTCCGAAGAAGGCATTTTTGCCGGCGTTTCCTCCGGCGGTGCAGTGGCGGCGGCATTAAGGCTATCCAAAGAAGTTGAAAACGCAGTCATAGTGGTGATTATTTGCGACCGCGGCGACCGCTATCTATCGACCGGTATTTTTCCGGTTTAATGTTGCCGGGGTATTTGGGAACGGCTTTAGCCGCAACCAAACAAATAACGATCAGGTTCATCCTGCATGCTGTTCTTGTGTTAATAAGCTCCGCCACAACAGCCCTGGATAATGTGTCTCTTGATGTGGAGAAGATAGCAGCCAGGGGCTGGAAACTACAAGGCGTTCATATCGCGTTAACCGATCTGGCCAATAACCCGCAAAAACTGACTTTAACGATCAATAAGTTAAGCTTGCCCTTACCGTTTGATGATCTGAATCTGATCAATATCCGTTGTTCTTCTTTCACATGGCAAAACAAGGAGTTATTGTGTATCCAAGGGCGTGCCAAGGTGCTTTCAAAGCGTTGGCAATCGCCGGCTGCCAATTTTTCTTTTCACATCACAGAACAACACAGCACGTTAAAATTAACGGATTTGCAAC
>PMJA01000344.1 GCA_003158415.1 Methylobacter sp. | reverse complement strand
ATTGTCGACTCACATGGCACCCGCCCCGGCCCTGAAATTCATAAAGACGTGATTCCGTTGAAGTCGGAAAATGTTAATACGGTGATCGAAGGCATGATCAATGTTGTACATAGCGCACATGGCACCGCCAAAGGCATTAATACCAACATCGACTATCAAATCGCCGGTAAAACGGGAACCGCCCAGGTTTTGGGGATTAAACAAAACGCCAAATATAACGAACAGAACATCGACTTTAAATTTCGGGATCACGCGTTGTTTATTGCTTTCGCCCCCGCCAATGATCCTAAAATTGCCGTCGCGGTTGTTGTTGAAAACGGCGGGCACGGTGGTTCGGTGGCAGCACCCATTGCCGGGCAGGTGATCAAACAATTCTTACAGGAAAACGATGCAAACTGAAAGCCGCCAGGAACAATTTGAACCGCCGTCACTGCTAGGCAATGTCCTAAGAAAGCTGCACATAGACATTCCTTTGTTTATCGGCCTATTGCTAACCTCGTTGTTGAGCTTCGTGATTCTTTACAGTACGGGCAGTCAGGATATGGACGTACTGATGCGTCAGGGCGGACGTGTCGGCTTGGCTTTTTTGTTAATGACGGTGCTGGCTCATGTCGATCCCTATCAGTTTAAACGCTATTCCACGTTACTGTTCGGCATCGGCATCTTCCTGCTGATCGCCGTGTTGATTATGGGGCAGATAGGCAAAGGCGCGCAACGCTGGCTGGAACTGGGAATTTTCCGGTTTCAGCCGTCGGAAATGATTAAAATCACGACGCCGATGATGATCGCCTGGTATCTGGCGGAGCATCCGTTGCCGCCCAAATCCAGACAGTTGCTGATGGCGGCGATACTGATTATTATCCCTACGGTATTGATAGCCAAACAACCCGATCTGGGCACGGCTTTGCTGGTAGCCAGTTCCGGCGCTGGCGTGCTGTTTTTTGCCGGTATTTCCTGGCGCTTTATCGCGGCTATTACCGTCACATTGGCGTCATTAACGCCTATTTTATGGCATTTTATGCGCGACTACCAGCGCGACCGGGTGCTTACTTTTCTAAACCCTGAAGCCGACCCGCTGGGCCGTGGCTACCATATTATTCAATCAAAAATAGCCATCGGTTCCGGCGGCATTTACGGTAAAGGCTGGCTGGGCAGCACCCAATCGGAACTGGATTTTTTACCGGAAAGCTCCACCGATTTTATTTTTGCCGTGTTTGCCGAAGAATTCGGCCTATCCGGTTGCCTGGGATTGTTAGTTTTATATTTGTTGATTATCGCGCGTTGCCTGTATATCGCCAGTCAGGCCCAGGATACTTACAGCCGTCTGTTGGCGAGCAGTCTGGCGTTCACCTTTTTTGTTTATGTGTTTGTCAACATCGGCATGGTCATCGGGATACTGCCTGTGGTCGGCGTTCCCTTGCCTTTAATCAGTTACGGCGGCACGTCCATCGTTACGCTGCTGGCCGGTTTCGGCATTTTAATGTCCATACATACCCATAGAAAATTTCAGTCACGCTAATGAACACAAATCAGACTAAAGGCGCAAAACTAAAAGCGCAAACTTACCCGCAGGCCTTGCGCCTTTCGCCTTTCGCCTTGTGCCTGTTGCTTACGGCCTGCACCGGCAACCTAAAAGACACTGATTTGGAAAATGCCTTTATCGATAAGATGGTGAGCACCCATCATTTTGACGCCGCTAAACTGCATGAGCTATTTCAATCTGTCGAAATCAAAGACGATATACTCAAACGGATTTCATCTCCTGCCGAAGGCTTGCCCTGGTATAAATATCGCAAAATATTCATGACCGACGCGCGTATTGATGGCGGCGTTAAATTTTGGCGGGAAAACGAAGCCGCATTGACTGCGGTCGAAAAACAAACCGGCGTTCCCGCACAAATCATCGTCGCCATCATCGGCGTTGAAACCTTTTATGGGCAAAAGACCGGCAACTACCGCGTCATTGATGCCTTGTCCACACTGGCTTTTGCTTATCCGCCGCGCAGTCAGTTCTTTAGCGGTGAGCTGGAAAACTACTTGCTGCTGTGCCGCGATGAACAGCTAAATCCCCTGGCAGCCACAGGCTCTTATGCCGGTGCGATGGGCATACCGCAATTTATGCCGGGCAGTTTCAGAAGCTATGCCGTTGATTTTGATAACGATGGTCACCGGGACATCTGGCATAACCCTGCTGATGCTATCGCCAGCGTTGCTAATTACTTTGTCAAGCATCAGTGGCAAACCGGCCAAGCTGTCGCTATTCCCGTGACTGTAACCGGAGATCGATATAAAAGCGCATTATCATCCGGCCTTAAGCCGGACTTAAGAGTGGACGGGTTAGAATCGCTCAACTTAAAAATAGCGAGGTCACTCCCTTTAAACACTAAAGTAAAGCTGCTAGCTATTGAACAACCGCAAGGCGATGAATTCTGGGCGGGTTTAGACAACTTTTATGTCATTACCCGATACAACCACAGTCCTTTATACGCCATGGCCGTTTATCAGTTAAGCCAGTCTATTTTAAATAAAAAAGGCGCATTCCCATGAATAAACTCCTACTAGCCATTTTAATAATTTCCCTTTACGGCTGTTCTACCGAACAAATTAAAACAGCCGACACTGAATTCCCCCCCCGGATCGCTCTCGATAACACAGCGACCAGCCAACAACCCAGGCAGCATTCCACACTGCACATGAGTTCTCAGGATGAGAGCGACCAAGAAGAAAACCTGCTACCGCGTATCGCCCGCTACCTA
>PMJA01000176.1 GCA_003158415.1 Methylobacter sp. | reverse complement strand
AAACCCTATTTTCTCGATTATAAAACTGGTAGCCATTCAGTCCGGCGGCGAAGATTGTACGGCCAGTTTCACCAGTTCGGCTAGCGATCCCGCTTTCAATTTTCTCATCAGATGTGAGCGGTGAACCTTGATGGTTTTCTCTGCCGTGCCGAGGTCGGCGGCGATATGTTTGTTTTTTTTTCCGGAAACGACATGGCTTAGAACTTCCCCCTCTCGCGGTGTCAGCATTGCCAAGCGTTGCTGGAGTTCATTCAATTTAGCCTGTGCTTTCCGGGCTGCTTTATTCTTTGCGATGGCGTCATGGATAGCTAAAATCAAGTCACTGTCATTGACGGGTTTGGTGAGAAAATCGATTGCGCCCTGCTTCATCGCCCGCACACTCATCGGAATATCGCCATTGCCTGTGAGAAAAATGACCGGCAGTTCGCTGCCCGTAGCGGCGAGCGACTGTTGCAACTCCAGACCATTGATATGGGGCATCGCAACATCAAGCACCAGACAACCGGGGGCGTTTTTATCGTGGCGATCGAGAAACTCTTGCGGCGTAGCAAATAGGGCGGCTGTCAGTCCGGCGGAACGCATTAGCCGCGCAAGGGCTTTCAATACGGAAGGATCATCGTCAACAATAAATACAATGGGCGTCGAGGCAGTCATATATTTTCTCCATTATATGACTGCAGCGTGAAACTAACGCTTGCGCCGCAATCGGCATTATTTGCGGCCCAAAGCTGTCCATTATGGGCCTTGATGATGGTGCGGCAAATGGCAAGCCCCAATCCAAAACCTTGCGGTTTGGTGGTAAAGAATGGCTCGAAGATGCGCTCCATGTCATCGATAGCAATGCCTCGGCCTTGGTCGCTGACTGACACTTGAACAGCATCGCCGTTCCAGAGCGACCGGATGCGGAGCCTGCGTTGATCAACACAGTCAGCATGAGATACGGCATCACAGCCATTTAATATCAAATTAAGCAACACCTGTTGGAGCAACACTCTGTCGCCAATGACGTTAGGTAACCGTGATGCAAGGTCAATGATTACAACTATATTACGACTCGCCAAGTCGCAGCGCACGAGCTTTAAAACTTCTTGCACCACCGCATTTATATCGAGTGGCTGGTATTGCGCTTCGTCCTTTCTGAGCAGTAGGCGTAAACGGTGAATGACGTCACCTGCACGCTTATCATCGGCAACGATGTCTTTGAGGATATCCCGTACTTCGCTAAGACTGAAGTCTTCCTGCGCCAAAAAACGCAGCCCGGCCTGGGCATTGCTGAGGATAGCCGCTAACGGCTGGTTCAACTCATGCGCCAACGAACCGGACAGTTCGCCCAGCATAGTTACGCGTGACAAATGAGCCAACTGGTTGCGTTGCCTTTGCGCATCCAGTTCCGCTTGCTTGCGCCGGGTAATATCAATTGATACGCCATACATACGCAACGGTAGCCCACCATTGTTTAATTCAATGCGACTGGAGACGGCGAGCCAGTGTATGTGTCCATCCGGCAGCATGACGCGGTACTCGCCTTCATAATTGCCGCCACCTGCCAAATGCGCGTTTATCAGATTTAAGAACCAAACTAAGCCTAAAGTCCAATAGCCTAACTTTTTTTCTGTTGTTATTATCCTGTTCGTTTAAGATTAACGCAAGAAACCACGCCATGAGACACAACCATTCACTTTTGAGAATAAACCTATGAAAACCACTATAATGAAGATACTGGGGCGTACGGTTATACTACTCATATTGGCAGTTTCGACGCTAAATACTGCTGCTCTGACAGGCGAACTGACGGGCGCGACGCTGCCTGATACGCTTAAGGCTGGCGACTATAGTCGGCCTGCCCAAGGAATCGGGCGACTGGCTTTGCGACTGTCGTGACAAAAATACAATCAACCGGGCAATAAATTACAAGGACTATTCTAAATGTCAGTTTTAAAAAAATTACAGCACGAATTCCTGCTCGTTTTACCGCCCACGATCTTTTTTTTCATGGGTTTTACCCTGATCTCAATCACTCAGCGATTGATTCTGCGTGAGCACGACATGCCGCTCACCGGGTTCGGCGCGGCGGCCATTGGCGCCTTGGTGGTCGGCAAGGTGGTCCTGATTGTTGACAAGTTTCCGTTTATGAACAAATTTCCCAATAGGCCTCTGGTTTTTATATTGCCTGGCAGAGCAGTATTGTTTGTTGTTTTTTGCACCTTGAGCGAATTGGTTCGCGCCATCGGCAAAGACGAAGTCATACGCCTATTTCTAGGTAAACGCGCTACTATTAACTAACCCTGTGCTGATATTTTTTAAAAACCAAGGAAATTCAACGTTCATTATGCTAAATTTTTTCAAGGTGTCATTGCTGGCATTGATGGTTATAACGACCACTATCTGGGCTGTATTGGCCATTTATTTTGGCGATTCGCATAGCGGCATGGTTCAGACCAGCATCGCTACGGTAGTCGGCTTACTGGGTCTGATGACGTTGGTCGGCTTAGGCTTTGCGCGTTGGCGCAAGCGAGTATTGGCCGCTTATGCCATACTGTTTATTGCAATTCTGGGTTGGTGGCTGTTGGCCATCAAGCCGTCAAATGAACGGCAATGGCAGCCGGATTTAGCCAAACTTCCCTTTGCCACCGTCGATGGCGATAGCGTCACGGTGCATAATATCCGCAATATTGAGTACCGCAGTGAATTTGACTTTACGCCGACTTATTACGACAAAACCTTCGATTTAAATAAACTTGATAGCGTCGATCTGTTTGCCGTGTATTGGATGGGGCCCGCCATTGCGCATACGATTTTGAGTTTTAACTTCGGCGATAAGGATCATCTGGCTGTTTCCATAGAAGCCCGCAAAGAGCTGAATGAAGGTTATTCCACGATCAAGGGTTTTTTCCGGCAGTATGAACTAACCTATATTGTCGCTGACGAGCGCGACGTCATTCGTTTACGCACCAATTATCGCAATGATCCTCCTGAACAGGTTTACCTTTATCGTCAAAAACCGTCTAAAGAAAATGCGCGCCGCTTATTTCTTGAATACATTAGAAATATCAATAAATTGTACGACAAACCGGAATTTTATAACACATTGCTGGATAATTGCACCACGGATATTTGGTTTAATTCATTGGTCAATCAGGGACATCTGCCGTTTTCCTGGAAGATTCTGTTAAGCGGTTATGTGCCCGAATATCTCTACGAATCCGGCAGACTGGACAGTCAACTCCCTTTTGATCAATTGCAGAGGCAAGCGCTGATCAACCCTTCGGCCCAGGCCGCCGATCAGTCGCCTAATTTTTCACAACGCATTCGGGCTAATCTTGAGCAGCCGCAGTAACAACGACTGGTTTTATTTAATGCTTAGGAACGTGCATGAAATAACTTATGTATTAAATCCCCTCACC
>PMJA01000020.1 GCA_003158415.1 Methylobacter sp. | reverse complement strand
GCCGTTTATCCCCGAAACTCCTGTTAGAGATATAATCTAACTATTTTTTGTTAGGGAACCCAATATCTTCTACCTCCGAGTTATTGTCAAATCTGGTGTTTGAAAAATCATTCCTAAACGGCGGCCCTGTTCAGTTCCCCTTCTTTTACCAGATCAACAGATTCTCCATCCTTGAATTGAACCCCTCGTATCACATCAGCAAGCAGTTTGAATCCTCTTAGTCTGCGCCATTTTTTCTGAGCGCTTTGGCCAAGTTTATAAACCATGGATAGAATCGTATGTCTGGCAACACAGCCCCTTGTCTTTGCCGTCCTCAAACGTACTGTGGCAAAGGTCGACTCAATGGGGTTTGAGGTCCGTATATGCTGCCAGTGCACGGCAGGGAAATCATAAAACGCCAGCATGTTATCCTTGTCTTTCTCCAGGCACTCCATGGCCTTCGGATATTTTGCCGAGTACGTTGAAATCGCCACATCAAAGGCCTTATACGCTTCTTTTCTGGTCGGTGCCATCCAGATCTCGTGCAACGCCTGCTTGACCTTGGGCTGGACCACCTTGGGGAGTTTATTGAGCACATTGGCGGTCTTATGAACCCAGCAACGTTGATGTCTTGTTTGCGGAAAGACTTTACTCAATGCTTTCCAAAACCCCAATGCTCCGTCTCCAATTGCCAATTCGGGGAAACTCTTGAGTCCCTGCGCTTGCAATCGCAACAGCAACTCAGACCAGCTCTGCTCAGATTCCCGATAACCATCCTCAATGGCAATGAACTCTTTCCTGCCTTGTTCTGTAACGCCGATAATGACAAGGATGCACTGCTTGGCATCATCGCTCCGAATAGTAAAATACACACCGTCTGCCCAGATATAAACGTACCGCTTGTTCTTCAGGCTGCGCCGACTCCAGGTTTCGTGCTCTTCCTCCCATATGCGTTTTAAGCGACTTATTGTCGATGCTGAAAGACCCTTTGCCTCATTGCCGAGAAGAGCCTGTAATGCTTCCTGGAAGTCTCCTGTGGAAATCCCTTTGAGGTAGAGCCAGGGTAAGACATCCTCGACACTCCTGGTTTTTCTCATATAGGGCGGCAAAAGAGCCGAGTTGAATTTGATTCCTTGGCCGCTCTTATCTCGAATCTTTGGAACCTTAACCTTAACCGGGCCGATTCCCGTTTGAATCTCTCTTTCCGGTAAATAGCCATTACGAACTATCTGTACATGCCCATAATTGTTTCTAAAACCAACATACTGATTGAGAAGCTCATGCAGTTCTGCTTCGACAGCTTCAGCAATTAACCGCTGGGCTCCGTTACGTAACAACTCTGTCAACGGATCTTCGCAAAACTCTCCTGGCTTTTTCAGTGCAATGATTTTATTCTTACTCATGGCGTATCCTTTTTTGTTGGAATTTTGTTTTGGCGAACTGATTCCAACAGGATACGTCATTTATTCTTTATGTCTCTCTCAAACACCACTTTCGATCATAACTCGGATCGTGGAAACCGGCCCCTGATTGCGGGTTCTGCCGACCGCCGGGAAGACGAGCTTTGGATTCCGGTGCGTGCACCAGTAGCGGCGAAGCAAGGAATAGGTTGATTCGGGCAGGGGCACATACCGGTCTTGGCACCCTTGCCGCGATGGACATGGATCATTTTCCTCGGTCCATCAATATCGGCGACCTCGAGGAACAGCCCCTCCTGGAGGCGAAGCCCGCAGGAGTACACCGTCGCGAGGTAGGCATAATTGTGGAAGGTGTCGACCTTTACGAGAATGCTTTTGACCTCTTCCCGGGCCAGCACCGCGGGGAGCCGTGTTTGCCTTTGTGCGCGGACGATGTTGAGCAGATGCCAGTCGCGCTTGAGCACATGGGCAAAGAAGAACTTGATGCCGGTGTAGCAAATGCGCATCGTGGCGGGACTCCATTTGGTGTTCTGCTGGCGGTGGATGAAGTAGTCGACGAGCTCCTCCTCGGTGAGGAGGTCCGGGGCCTTGTCGTAATGCTCACAAACCAGACGGATGGCCCGGACATAGGCATCCTGGGTCCTCTCGCCCTTGCCGGTGACTTTAAGGGCTTTGACCATTTTTTGATGCCATTCGCTGCTGAAACACGTTTTCGTTTTCATGGTTGCTCTCCTTTTTTGTTATTGGTACATAGAGAAATACGGCCTCGAAAGACCGTGACGGAAAAGGAGAGCTTTTTCTACCAGAAAATCGGCGGTCAGGGATGGGGTCAGGAAAAAGAGAGCAGACAGGATGCGGCATTATTTGCAAGTAAATACGGGTAATTGACTGGAGTACTGCCGCGTAGCGGCTTACTTGAACACGGCGGTGCAGGGGACGCTGATAAATTGAGTGTGAATATGTTCCAAAGTCTTGAATCAAAAATTTTTGACGACCCAGAATTCAAGGAAGATTCGGTTAGAGAACTTGTAATTGCGCCAATCTTAGTGCGATTAGGATATCTCCCCAGTGGGAGTACTCGTGTTACTCGGAGTAAATCACTTCAGCATCCGTTTATTCGGGTTGGAACGCGAAAGCATCCAATTACAACGATTCCCGATTATACCATCTATGTTAATGATAAACCCCTGTTCGTTCTGGATGCTAAAGCACCGAATCAAGATGTGCTATCAGACGATCACTTGCAACAAGCCTACAGTTATGCGATTCACCCGGAAATTCGATGTGAAGAATTTGGTCTATGTAACGGTCGAGAGCTCGTTCTATTTAATACGCAACAGACAGAACCATTACTTCACCTTCGTTTTGACGATTTTGAATCCAACTGGAGTGATATAGAAAAATTTCTGGCGCCAAAATACCTACGTGAGCCTATGCTCCGGCGTTTTGCACCAGACTTTGGCTTAGCTCTTAAACGAATGGGGTTCAACAAGGATATTGAAATAGTGATGTTACTGAAGTTTACCGTAAAGATTTCATGCCGCCATCCGCATTAACGCGGTCACGAGAGAATTAACCACCGATTTGCGTGGAGTTGGGCAAAGTATCGAAAAATTATCGTCTAAGGCCGCCTTTGCCACCAATCTTCGGACATCGGAAAAGGCATAATGGTTGCGCCCCTTGACCGCATGCCGGCGACTGGGAGTTTTCTCCAGTCGACAGGCGTAAATCCAAGCGAGCGAAGTCGCCATCATGCAAAAGTCCAGGTGGTTCTGTACTGCCACCGGATGTCTGTTCTGGGTTTCGGCACTGCCGATATCCCGTTTGAGTTCTTTGAAACCAGCCTCTATTTTCCATCTGGCGCCGTAGTATTCGATGATCTCTGCAACTGTTAGAGTCAGGTCCGTAGTAAAGAGAGCCACCCATTGTGACCGGCGATACACCCACACTACCCGGATTGGGCATTTGAGCGTTTTGACTATGGCAACCTGATCATAGGCTGTAACTGTTCGCTCACGTCCGTAAAGGTTGACTCTGTATTCGCGGGCCTGTTCTCTATGCAAACCGGCAAGAGACGATGCCGTACCAAGTTTGCAGCCATACTTCCTTGGGCGGCCAGCGCCTTTTGCTGCTGGAGTATCTGGCAGGCTGAAGAGATTGCTGTTGGAACGAAGCCTCGACAGCATATGGGCTTGCTTGCGCAGTTCTTTATGCAAGGGTTTCCAAAGGCCATCGTTACCAAACCAGGAGTCGGAAACGACCAAGATATTCGACTTCGGGAAATGGGTGGCAACGTCACTGAGCATGTCGACAGCCTGTCTATGTTTTGTTTGAAAAGCTATCGGTTGGCCTTTGTATGTCGGCTTGTTCTTTTCGATGTCTTTTTTGAGAAAAGAGTAACGGTGACTCAGTGGCAGACAGGCCCAACGTCCCTTGATCATCTTGAGCAGGCCGATTGAAACGATGTTCTGCGCCCAAGGATATTGCGACTGATTCTGCTTGGCGGCATGGTCGAAGACCGTGGCGCACCCGAAGATCTTCTTCCCTGTCTTGGGATTGATATAATCATCAAGCGCCAGGATCAACCTACCGTTGGTTTCCGGTTCCGGGATCATGCTCCACATCCTTGGCCACAGCCTGTTCCAGGGAATTTTCGGGGAGCCCATGAAGCGGTAGTAGCGTTTCCAGCTGATGTCGGAAAAACCAAACAAGGTTGCCAGCGTCCGCAGGAGGTTGGATGTTCTGGATGAGGTGAAGGGCAAAATGATAGCGAGCAGGGTGTGGATAAACCAGGTACCCCGTTCTTCACCTTTTCTTGATTGGGCGAATTCGTCTTTGAGTTCACTGAGCAATGAGTGTAGTATGAGCATGCGAGGTTCCTCTGGTAGTTTGTTGTTGTGGAACTACAATATACCATGATTGGGCCTCGCATTCACTATTAACTTACCGTTATTACTAATAATATGTAACTTTCTTCTAAAAATTGCGTCGAATTTATCGTGTAATTTCAAGTAGTTAAGTATGGCTGTTTTTCGTCAGCATCTTGCTGAATTTATGGAGTATTTTCCATGTCCATGCGCGGGCGATCCCGCCTGATTCTCGACTAACGTTTTTAAAAAACGGGAAACTTCAATATATAAATAAGCGTGGGGAAAAAAATTTACCAGACCCAATTTTTATGAATTTTAAAAATTCAGAATATGCCTCGCTTGATAGAAATAACAACTATTATATGGTAGGCGAACACCAACAAAGGGGGTTGTCGTTTATTCGAGTTTCTGCTTCTAATGAAATTGAATTCTGGACCATGCCATTTATGCAAGTCATGGATGTTGTTGCAGATCCAAATGGCCGCTATATGGCTTTCATGCATAACACAGGAGAAAGGCATTCTCAAGGAGTGCAAAGAGCAATGGGCATGCTGGATTTAAGTAGTGGTAAGTGGATCCAAGTCAGAATTCCATCGTTTGATTCTGCTGTTTCTCTACCGGTAAAGGCTGTTCAATAAGATGTAGAACTTGGTCCTATTAACACTAATTGTCAAGTTGGAA
>PMJA01000391.1 GCA_003158415.1 Methylobacter sp. | reverse complement strand
GACATCGAAAGCTGCCTGATGGATTTTATGCAAGAATGCGACCGCTTGGATACGGATGCCAGCATTGAAACCACGCTGTTGATTTATGCCAATGCTTTTACTGCATTCGATGATTACCTGGATTTTCTTGAGCTAGCTGAGACATTGCTGATCGAACAAGGCTACGAAGGCGTATACCAGTTAGCCAGTTTTCATCCCGATTATTGTTTTGACGGCGCAAAACTTAATGATGCGGCTAATTACACCAACCGCTCGCCTTATCCTATGCTGCATCTATTGCGGGAAACCAGCTTGGAACGCGCTATCGCCAGCTATCCCCATCCTGAAAACATNNAAGGGATGTTATCTGTCCCGCCTTCATAAGACGCCAATGGTTCGCCAACAGCCCAACGGATTGATTTTGCCAGCCCAACGCCTATGCCTGCAACGCCTAACAAGGCTTGCTCGTCGGCGGCAAGGACGGCTTCGACGCAGCCGAATTGTTCCAAGAGGTTATGGGCGGCGCTTGGGCCTATCCCAGGAAGCGATTGTAGTATTTGCAGTTGGGTTTTGCGTTTGCCCTTGGGGCGCTTGCCTTTGAACAACCGGGGCGGCGTCTGCCGGGCTATGTGATCGAACTGACGGGCCGCGTAGAGCATCAGCCTTGCGCTTTCTTCGGCGTCGGCGGAACGTAGTAAAGGAATGCCGAGAAATAGTGTAAGGCTAATAAGCGCCCCTTGCAGAGCCTCGCGCCGCATTCCACTCTCGGCCAGATCGCGTGCGCGGCCTTCCAGGATGATTGCTTTGTGCAACGGTGTAGCGGCAAGGCGGACGCCTTGTTCAAACAATCGGCCATCCTTGAGGGAAACGGCGAAATCGCGCAGTGTTTTGCGCTCGAACAACAGACGTTCGTCCAGCAGATAATCGCCCAAGGCCAAGCGCTGCACCGTGACCTCGGCTCCGTTTTGGCGTCTAAGCGCTTCGATGACTGAGGATTGGCTTTCGCGGTCATCAGCAATTATTTGAATGAATGACACAGGGCGCTCTTATTCGATATGGCGGTTTTACCCAATATAAATACTCAAAACAGTTTGACCAACGCGGCGACTATGCCTATAGCTACCGCTATGAGAGCGCCTAGCTTGATGACAAGGCGTTGTTCAAGATCGCGCATGTCACGGTGCATATCTTCTTTAGTAACCAGATCTCTCAGATTGACTTCCAGCACTTCGGACAGCGCAACGGCCTCGGCTTCCGCCTGTGCGGACGGTACACCGGCGGCTTTCAGGGTATTGGCGAATTTTAAGGTATCAAAGGTAATCGTAGTCATGGTATGCCACTCTGTTTTATTGTGGCGTTTAGTTTACCACGCCAGCCATGCACCGCAAATGCCAACTATTGTACGGACAGTCCTGCTGATAAACGAAGCGTGACGGGTTTTAATAGTTAAATTTCGAATTTATTAGGCAGATGTTCAAAAAACACTGAGTCAGCCGTTTTCCCCGTCTTGTTATAAATGGCTATTTCGCCATTTTCACTGCAAACCCAGACCTCTTGCGCGCCTTTATCAAGATAAAGACTGATTTTTTCCTTAATTTCCGGTTGGTAATTGGTGGGGGAAATAATTTCCACACATATTTCAGGCGCTTGCTGATAAGGCGTATCAAGACCATTACGCTGAAAAAAGGCTATTGAGCCCCATGCCACATCAGCGACTTTAACGCTTTTGCCGGTTTCAATAGAGCATTCAGTTAACACTTTACCTTGCCGGTTATTTCTTAAGAAAAAGGCGATTTCAGCCTGCAATAAACCGTGCTTATTTGACGCAGGCGACATGACAATTTGTCCGTATTCGTTTAACTCTATTTTATAGGGTAAGTTTTGTAAACTTGAATCATTGAGAACTTCTGACCATTGCATGAGCTGTCTCCGCGCCGTTATTTTATATTCGATTATTACATAGTTCCCACGCTCCTGCGTGGGAATTCATCCGGCAACGCTCCCGCGTTGCGTGACGCTGGAGCGTCACAGGCGGCATTCCCACGCAGAGCGTGGGAACGATATAACACGGCAGATTAAATATTAACCCCGCCGTGCTGTTTCTTGAATCCGGCAGAATCATAGGATGTGCCGACGAAGGAGACGCATCAATCCGAGTAACACAAACGATGCGCTTCGCTCCTCAGCGCATCCTATGGCCCTTCGGTGGAAACGATATATTACTTAATAGCAAAAGGAGCATATCTATTCAGGATTATGTGTAAAACCTCTGCATAATAGTTATTCCGCTCATGTAAAGAAATAAAGTGATCGGGAAAAAATTCTTGCTCAAAAGGCTTGTTAATAATACCAACGCAGTCGGTAGGCGAGCTAGAAACATTGGTTCTGTAATTATTGTTAATTGGTTTATTTTTGTTGGGGTTAATCATCACAACAATTGCAATATTTTCCCCATCTACAAAATATTTTAAAGGTTTTTCTGGTATCTGATCGTAGTCATGCCGTCCCCAAATTTTGAACTCCATCCTTAGCATTTTTATAGTATCGTTTTTGTCGCTAACTAAAAGGTCGGTACGTCCAGCTTCAGAATGGGCCTCTCGAATACTATTAAAATCAAAAGACTGTAATAACCGATGCATTTCATCACGATAATTAGACTCATCAATCGCCTCCTGTTTTAGCCAGACTGGCGGCGTTTCCTGCCATGTACGTTGCATACGAAGCATTTTCTGTACTAAGTCAAATGCCCACGATTGGGATGTAAGCAGTATCGGCTGCCGATTCTGTAATTCGATCCAATCTGTCTCGAATTGAGGAAAAACATTAGGATATTTCTCAAAGATTATTGCCCTTAAAACATTGTCACTAAGCCAATCATTGTAAGCCAGAACGTGATGCAATTTGCCAAATGCAGAGAGATTCGGAGATCGGCTGGTAGATCCAAAATACACTTGATGTCCCAGCTTATATTTATCTGGCATTTGGATATTTACCGACTCTGCAACAGTACGCCCATTAATAACTAATTCTGCAGAATCAGTCGTCCAGCGCAAGGCTATTGCGTATATTTTTCCACAAACAGGAATTATGTCTGTTTCAATTGTCTGGTAATTGCCGTTTGCGACGATGGATGCCTTTAATTTTCCGTAATCTGCACCATCGGCCAAAATGCTGATGGAATCCAAAAAACTATCAGCAACACAATCCAAAAGGTAAACAGTTCCCTCACTACCAAGTTGCGAGCCAGTCCAGCCAGGCACAAAGAACAGCGATAATGTGCCACTGCTATGTTCGAAGAAATTACCTTCTCTTTGGCATGATAACTGTTCACCCCCACGGATTCCCCTTGGCTCTCCAGGAGGAATTGGGCTGGAAGCAAAGAGTCCTTCTTCTATAGAGAGAAAGGCAAAGCCGATAGTTATAGGCTTCTCGCTAAATTGTTCGCCGACAATTTCGCCTCGTAGCTCTACTGACAGTGATTTAGGAGCTGTCGCAAATTCATGCGCGGTTTCAAATCGAGTCAGTTCTTTTATTACATGAATATTGTCGCATTTCCTTTCGTCACCATCGCTGAAAATTAGGCGTAAATCTATTGGTATATTTGCAGATGTCGTCGCAAACATAGAAAACGTGTATCCAAGGTACTCCCTCGGACAGTTGACTTCAATCTTGATTTGAAATGTTGTCCTAGGTTGTAATTCAAAAAACCAAACAGGGAATTCTGGCATTTTAGGATGTTGACATGCACCCAATAATTTCGCTCCAACAATACTAGCTCTGCAATAGTCAGAATTAAATGGATTCGCTGGAATTAAATTTTCTCTGCCACCTTCCATGATAAGTCCAGAACAGAAAGGCGAAGGTAAATTTTGTTTTCCGTAATTTTGTCTGATTTTCATAATCTATAGTTGTTCCATATTTGGCTTTTCGCGAAGTCAAGCCATAAACTATCCATGCGGAAGCCTAATATGATATATACGACATCATTTATCTAATGAGCCACTTGCAAAATTACCGA
>PMJA01000255.1 GCA_003158415.1 Methylobacter sp. | reverse complement strand
ACGATGATGCCGAAATCGATGGCGCCCAGTGAAATCAGGTTGGCGGAGATGCCGCCCAGGTCGACCAGGATAAACGCGAACTGCAACGATAATGGAATGATCAGCGTGACCAGAAGCGCCGCCATAAAGCGGCGCAAAAACACCAGCAGGATGATCATGATCAGCGCCGCGCCTTCGAGCATATTGTGCTCGACCGTGTGTATGGTATGGCCGACCAGTTCGGTGCGATCATAAATCGGCGTGATTTTGACGCCGGGCGGCAAGCCGAACTCGTTGAGTTCCTTGATTTTTTGTTTAACGCCGCCTAGCACATCGACCGCATCGCGGCCTTTGATCAGCAACACGATGCCTTCGACCACGTCGTCGCGTTGGTTCATGCCGACAACGCCGGTGCGCGGTTGCGGGCCGACGCTGATGTCGGCGACATCCTTGATACGGATGGGCACGCCATCGTTAGTGGTCACTACAATTTCGCCGATTTCATTGGCCGTTTTTAATAAGCCTATACCTCTGACTACCAGGGCTTCATCGCCGTGCTCTATATAGCCTCCGCCGGTATTGGTGTTATTAGCGGCAATGGCATTGAACAGCTGTTGAAGATCAATATGATAGTTTTTCAGCCTATCCGGTTTGGCGGAAACCTTGTACTCTTTAACGCCGCCACCGTAAGCGATCACATCGGCGACGCCTTGCACCGTGCGTATCTTCGGCTCTATCACCCAGTCCTGCAGGGCGCGTTGTTCGACCAGCGGCAAATTTTTGGCGTCGACGACATAGCGCAAAATCTCTCCGACGCCGGTAGACAACGGCCCCAGTTGGGGTTTGCTGTCGGCGGGGATGTCGGCGTTGTGCAAGCGCTCCAAGACCTGTTGCCGGGAAAAATAATCCTCGGCGCTGTCGTCAAAAGTCAGCGTGACGACTGATAACCCAAAGATCGACACCGAGCGCATGTTCATCAGATGCGGCAAGCCGTTCATCACCCGTTCAATCGGTAACGAAATCAGTTTTTCCACTTCTTCCGGCGCTTGGCCTGGAGATTGGGTCACCACCTGTACGAAGACGTTTTGTACGTCGGGGAAAGCTTGTACCGGTAGGTTTTCAAAGGCGATGATACCTGAGATGGCAATCGCCAGCGTAGTGCCAATGACCATCAGCCGCTGCTGCAAGCAAAATGCGATGATATGTTCAATCATGTCAGTATTCTCACTCTGCTTTGTTGTTGCTGTCGACGTCTTCTTCGGTGCGCAGCATCAACGCGCCTTCGGTCACCAGCTGTTCTCCGGGTTGCAAGCCTTCGGTCACCACGGCTTTATCTTTCAAACGCAATCCGATTTCAACCGGGCGCTGCTTATAATGATGGTCTTCCAGGGCGATGAACACATAATCGGAGTCGCCTTCGGTAAAAACCGCCGTTAGCGGAATCACGATGGCTTGGTCAATGGGGGCGCTGTCCACGTTAATGGTGGCGTACATGCCGGACAGTAGGCGTCCGTCCGGATTGGGCAGGTCGCAACGTATCTGTACTGTGCGGGTGTTTTCGTCCAGCACCTGGCTAATGTATTGCACCGTGGCTGGAAATATTTGATCCGGATAAGCAGGTACCGAAACCGACAGCTTTTGTCCCAGCCTGATTTTGCCGAGATTGACTTCGAAAACCTCCATCAGCAGCGTCAGTTTTTTAATATCGGAAACCACGTACAACGGTGTATTGAGATCGGGCCGCACTTCCAGTCCCGGGTTGACGTTGCGTTCGACCACGACACCCTGAATCGACGAGCGTAATGCGAAATGGCCGTTGACTTGCCCCGCGCTGACGCGCAGATTTTTCAAGCGTTGTTGGGTGCGTTGCTGAGTGCCACGAGCATCATTAAAACCATCTTGCGCCTGCTCCAAATCCTTTTGGGAAATGGCTTTACCGGCATAAAGCTCCTGCTGGCGATTCCAGGCTTTTTGGGCCAGGATTAAATCCGCTTGCGCTGAGACATAATCGGCTTCGGCAGCGGCGACATCCGGGCTGTCCAGTTCCAACAAGATCGAACCGGGTTGAACTTGTGTACCCAGTGTAATCGGTGTGCCAATGACGCGACCGGCGACCGGCGAACTGATTCGTGACGTCACTTTTTCGTTGTAGGCGATTTTCCCGACCAGCGGCTCCAGCAAGGGATGTTGACTCAAGCTCAGGATGGCTGTTTTGATATAGGCCTTTTTCGGCGAATCAGACGCCAGATACACTTCGCCTGCCACTTTGGGTGGCTGCGCGACCGGCGACGGCTTGTCGACCGGATCGGAACAGGCCGTAAGTAGCGCGGCTGCCAGTAGTCCGCATAACAACTGTTTTTTTCTCATCTGTTTAATCATTTCTATTATCTGCACAAGGCTAATTCTTGGGTTTCGGCGAACTGATCCGTAAAACTACTGCTATTAACTATGGGTGGTGTTTTATTGGGTAGAGCCTGGATTTTTGTTGTTGCGGGCGACCGGCGCTTTACCGGCATCCAACTCCACACCCAGCGCTTTTTCCAAATCGTAATAAGCATTGGNNAGCAAGCCGTCCTGAAAACGTTGCACTATTTTATTGGCGCTGTTCCAGGTCGCCAGGGCGCTGACCACATCGTCACGGATGCCGAGTTCGGTTTGCTCCGCCGCCAGTCGGCTCTGGCTTAAATTGACGGCGGCTTTGTCGGCTTCGCCCTGATATTGATAAAACAACGGCAACGGCACGCTGACGCCGACGAAACCAGTGGTAAGTACAGTGTTGCCGGGGTCGCGGGCATAACCGGCTGTCACCGTGACGTCGGGATATTTGAGCCGCCGCGCCAAAACCAATTGCTTGTCGGCTTGGTCGGCGCGTAGTTTGTCGCCTTCTAAATCAGGACGTTGCTGTATGGCTTTTTCGATCAGTTCGTCTTTAGAAAGATTTTGTCCGAGATTTCTGGCTTCAGGCCACTGCTCTTTGGCTTCAAATTGCAGGCTTTTGGTCGGCCAGCGCAGAATCACCGCCAAATCGGCTTGAGCTTGCTCCATGGTCGCCTGCGCTGCGTCAAGATCGGATTGCGCCCGCATGGCTTCCATTTTAACCCGCAAGAAATCGGACTCGGCTATGTCGCCGCCTTTCAGCCGCAAGCGGTTGGCTTTGGTTATAGATTCATAATGATCGACAATCTCCTGGGCCAGCCAGCGGTTTTTTTGCNNAAACTGCTGCTTTCTATGCGCAAGCCGCGCTTACCGGCGACTTCTATCAACTGGCTGAAAGAATAATATTGCGCTGCGCCGCAGGAAGCGTTGGCTGTGGTGGGGCAGCCTGTCGCATTGGAATTCTTATTGAGATTGCTGGCAAGTTCGAGTATCTGGATGCTAACAGTCGGGTTGGGAATGGCCCCGGCAATCACCGCATCGACACGGGATTGGTCGATATTGTATTGCGCGGCAATCAGATCGAGGTTACGCTGATAAAAAAGCGACAGCACGTCATCAACAGAGAGCACCTGTCCATGCGCATCAAAGGCCATAAGAAAACTTAACAACAGCACCGATGCGGTTGATTTTAAAAAATTATTTTTCATGAGGTTAGTGGTAACGAAAGTATTAAGCTTGGGTCGTCCGGTGAGCGATCCCTAGCCAGACTTGGTTTGGTTCTGATGGGCTCGGCGTCAATGACGGCATAATCCCGATTCGGCAAGGAAAGCATCTAATTATGAATGGGGTTAAAGACATTATTGTGACAGGGAAGGATAGCGGTATTTTACTAACTGCCGAATCGTTATTTTTTTATGATCGTTAGCTCCAATCTTAACAGCTATTTTAGGGTAATAGGTATATATGACAAAACGATATTATTGGATGGATTTATCTTAAAAGTCGATGTTTGCCTCGGAAATTAAAACTTTCTTGTTTACGGGAAACTACAAGCGATTATTGTGCCAATCCTGATAAATATATAACACTATGATTATTGGTAGTTTTTTAGCGGCATGGTGCTAATGGCGGCGACGACAGGTGTAAAACAACCGGCCATCGGTGCTTTTGCACTAACCTGGGGTTAGCGCCCGATACCGCGCCAGATCCTCAGGCGTATCTAAATCCCATTGTTGTTTGAGTTCGTGATGACGCAGCTTAGCCTGCTTGATGCGGGAACGGGTTTGCTCCAGCACCTGCGGCGTTCCCCAGGGCATGTTATCAAAGAGTTCCGGCTGCGGTTGATTGAGGCCGATCAGCACATAGCCGCCGTCTTCCGCTGGCGCTAAAACGCACTGCGACTCTTGATTTAAGGCGGTTAATGCGGCCTCCAGATCCTGTTCGGTTAATGACGGACAATCACAACCGATTATCAAGGCGCGGGAGTGGCTATTAAGCACCCGGCAAAAAGCGTTATTCATCCGCGCGCCTAAATCAAAGCCCTGTTGTTGTAAAAGCGCGACCTGATAGGTTTGCGCCGATTCGGCAAAAAAAGCGTGATCGGTCGTTGGCGCACACCACAGCTGAACCGGGTATAAATAATGCTGTGTTGCCAGTTGCAGTGTTCTTTGCGCAAGCTCAATATGCACCTGCATAGCCTGCTCGGCGCTTAACTCCGTTGTTAAACGGGTCTTAACCTGTCCTGCAACCGGGGCTTTACAAAAAATCATTAAAACCGCATCCGGGTATTTATAAGTCACATTCACCACCGCCGCAGCGCCTTAAAAGGCAACAACAATAACGCTATAAATCCAAGTTCATGTTGTTGGCGGAAAGGCGCCAAACCAATAGCCATGACTGTTTGAGATTGCCTGGGTTCGGCCCGGTAGGTTTTACACAGCCTGTCCCAGCAGGAAATGGAAAAGCCGTAATTGCTGTCAGTTTCTGCCATCAGAGTGGAATGATGGATGCGGTGCATATCCGGTGTAACAATTAGCCAGCGCAGCTTTTTATCCAGCACGGGCGGGATGTGGATATTGCTGTGATTAAACGTGGCTGCACCGTTGAGCAGTATTTCAAAAACGATTACCGCCCAAGGATTGGCGCCCAGCAAATAAATGCACAGCACTTTGTATCCCATCGAAATCATGATCTCCATCGGGTGAAAACGCACGGCGGTGGTGGCGTCAAATTCCAGGTCGGTATGATGCACCTGATGCAGGCGCCATAGCGGCGACCATAAGTGCGAAACAATATGTTGGCAATAAACGGCAAAATCAAGAAATAACAAGGTAACGATAATGGACAGCCATTCAGGCGCTTGCAGCCGGTTTAAAATCCCCCAGGAATGCCCGGCGGCGGTTACGGCGCTTAGATAAGCGATGCTGCCGAGCGTTAAGCGCATAAGCGCTATGTTGACGGCGGCCAGCCCCAGATTAACCGGCCAGCGTTGTTTACGGCTGATGTGTTGGATTCTTCCGGGGCTGAAATATTCCCAGCAAATCATGATGAAAAAAACGCCTAACGAGGCGGTCAGGCGAATGATGGTTTCCATGATGAACTTCGCTTTTTCACGATGTAATCCTGGAGATGCCCACGGCTTTGCGCAATTCCTTGATAAAAGGCGCACTGACTGCCCGTGCTTTTAACGCGCCCTCCTGCAATTGTTCTTCAATATGCTCAGGAGCCTGCATTAAAGCCTCATAGCGTTCCCTGGCGGGGGTGATATGGTCGTTAATATGATCGAATAGTACCCGTTTCATTTCGCCCCAGGCGATACCCTCGGCATAACGTTGACGTATTTCCAGCACTTCGTCTACTGTGGCAAAAGCCCGGTAGATGCTGAATAGAGTACAGCCATCGGGATCTTTGGGTTGTCCGGGTTCTAACGAGTTGGTTTGAATTTTGTTTATCAGTTTTTTTAACTTTTTCTCAGGCTCGAATAATGGAATCGTATTGTTGTAGCTTTTGCTCATTTTGCGGCCATCAAGGCCGGACAAAGTTGCGCCATGCTCGTCTATCACCGCCTCGGGCAAGACAAAATGTTCGCCGTAAATATGATTGAAGCGCCCGGCAATATCCCTGGCCATTTCAATATGTTGTATCTGATCCTTGCCTACCGGCACTTTATTGGCATTAAACATCAGAATGTCGGCCGCCATCAGTATCGGGTAGCTGAATAAGCCCATGTTAATGCCTTTATCGGGATCGTTTTCGCCGCCTTGCTCATTAT
This sequence comes from Methylobacter sp., assembly GCA_003158415.1. Classification (GTDB taxonomy): domain Bacteria; phylum Pseudomonadota; class Gammaproteobacteria; order Methylococcales; family Methylomonadaceae; genus Methylobacter_C. The sequence goes on along the minus strand of PMJA01000255.1, from coordinate 2,252 downwards.
CGGCAACCGCCGCTTTATAGGCATGCGCCCTGTTCATCAAGCCTTTGGACGCGACACAGGTCAGCATCCAGGTCAATTCCATGATTTCTGGGACATCCGACTGCCGATAAAACACTGCATTGGCCGTATCCAGCCCCAACGCCAGCCAGGTCGCCGCGATTTCCAGGCTTGAGCGCCGAACTCGTTCCGGTTCCTGGCATTTGATCAAGGCATGATAGTCGGCCAGAAAATAAAACGGCGCGACATTTTCATTCTTGCTGGCGACAATCGCCGGTCGAATGGCGCCGACATAATTACCCAAATGAGGCGTGCCTGTGGTGGTGATACCGGTTAAAACAATGGCTTTAGTCATAGATTCCCTCTGTTTTTAGTGTGAACAATGGGTGAAATAGTACATGAATTCCGCTTAATATCCAGCAACACCCGATTATTTGCAGCCTGCGGCAAGCATGCCCGCATCGCACCTGGATAGGCCGGATTTTATCGGTACAGCAATAAAAAAACGCAATAGCCACTTAGAATGCCAACTATTTTACTGTGTTATTTAACGGCTAAATAGGTTAAATAACGCAGTTTAATTGCCACGGCCTCCCCCGAATATGACCCAAAGCCAGCGATACCGGGGGGTGGTTTCTACTTGGCGTAAAAATCGCTTTATTATTAAGTATAGGCTTACTGAGAAGGATTTCATTATTGCCTAGTCAAGAGACCTAATAATAACTAACTATAGAGTAACCGAATGAATAATTTTAAACGAACACTGCTACATCTGGCCGTTACGGCATCGATGCTGCCCGGCGTCGGCTTGATGGCCGCGCCAGCCGCCGACAACGGACAACCGGTAACGCTGGCGCCGATGGAAGTGACTTCTGCCAGCGTCGGGCGCGGCTCTGACGTTGAGAAGATGGATGTTAGCACCACGGTGCTTACCCGCGAACAAATTCAGCATAGCCCGGAGTTAACCCTGGATCAAATACTAACCCAGCAAATGGGTGTATTTATCCCCCAAATACCTCAAAACCAGGCCGACCCTACGGGACAGGTGATTTCCATGCGCGGCAGCGCAGGTGGGGAAAAAGTGCTGGTAATGGTCGATGGCGTACCCATGAATGACGGCTATTTTNNATACGCGGCGGCGGCGGCGCGGCCATGTGGGGCAACCTGGCCCTGGGCGGCGTTATCAACATTATCACCAAAGCGCCGGTGGCCGGGGAAAAACGGCTGGGCTTCGCTTACGGCAACCTGAATACCAAAGTGGGCGACGCAGCCGCAACTTTGTTTAGCAACGAAAAGGTAACAACCGGCTTTAACTTTAACGTCATAGAAAGCGACGGCTACAATACCGCGCCCAAATACGACCAGATAACGCCCAATCTGGTGACCTCAAAAACCCGCACTCACAACGGCTTATGGTCGACCTATTTCACCCCCAACGACAGCTCGAAATATTTTGTCAAAATTTTCGGCAGCGAACTGTTGCAGGATCAGGTCACTTATTCGACCGCCAACAACCAATGGTATAAATTAGGCATACGCACCGGCGGCAAAACCGATTATTCCAATACCGGCAGCTTCAACTTCACCGGCTTTTATGATTATTCACAGATGAACAAGGCTAATGGTTCATTGACAAATATAGGTAGCGGATCGCCCAATCTTCTGGCGGGAGGCACCACAGTGGCTAATTCCGGGGTAATGTCAGGGCAGATCGAGTCCATGAACTATGGCTCTTATGGGGCCAGCGCTTATGTTGAAGACCGTTTGTCATTAAAAGAATGGGGCTCTATAGAAGACATCAAGCTGGGCGTTGATGCACGCGGCGTAAACACCTCAGACGCTAATAATTTATATGCACAGGTTGGAAAAACCACTTCAACCGCGCAATTTGCCACTTACAGCATGTCCGGACAAACCGCATTCGAAGGGGTGTTTGTTCAAGGGACTTATAAGCCTAAGGATATTCCGCTGGACGCAACCCTGGGGGTAAGAGAAGATTTGTGGCAAGCCTTCAATCCCTCCATATCACAACAATATTACAATAACGCCGCACTGCCTGGAATACACCCTAGCCAAAGTTCATTAAATGCCAGTTACAATGAAGTATTTAACCAGATCGACCCCCGCTTCGGCTTGAAATATGGCTTTAACAACGGCATCGATCTTCGGGGCGCTGTGTACCGGAATTTTGCGGCTCCAGGCATGAATCAACTCTACCGTACCTATGCCAGCAGTTCAACGGCATCGCTGGGCAA
>PMJA01000347.1 GCA_003158415.1 Methylobacter sp. | reverse complement strand
ATGAATTTCGCCTAACTTCGGTGTGGCGGCGAGCGGCATGGAATTCAAATAAGAGAGGGCGATCTCCTGTCTCATTTCGTGCGTATCCGGCCCCATCATGTAGGCGCGCAACGATGCCGTGCCCATTTGCCGAAATTTATCCACTATCGAATTGGTGTAGCCGTTCTTGGAATGCCGGTATTTTTCCAGTTGGGTCGCCNNTTGCGCCGAGTTTGTGAGCCATTAACTGTAAGCCGGCAAAACCCAGGCGATCCCATTCAATCGCAGGATTAACGGTGCTGTTCTCTTCGTTAAGCAGCTCCCGGTTTTCTATAAACAGCAAGGTATTGAGAACCAACGGCGGTATGGCCTGAAAATTCGGGTAACCGTAAGTGGGGTAAACTGCATTAAATACAACTTGATCGGCTTTGTCGGTGATGCGCAGCCCGGCCTGGGTTTTTTCATGATAGATGGTGAACAAGCCGTAATCGGCCAGCTGATCCATCATCGGTGAAAAAGCGGCTTGCGAGCTAATGCTAAAGCCCGATTTTTCTAACCGCTCAATCACATCCGGTAACAGGGTATAACCCAGCCTTTCATCGTAAGGGCCATATTGAGGGTAACGTATTGATGAGCTGGGGCCGGGCGCCAGTTTAAAGCTTAATTGTTCGCTGATTGCCGAGAGGTAATGTGCCTGATACTTTGAGGTTTTAACCTCATCGCGCACCAGTTTAGTAACAACGAATCCGATTGCCAGCAATGCGCCAATAATGTAGACCAACAACAGTCGGTGAATGACTCGATTATGCTTTTGCATGACTAGTCACCCCATTAAAACGTAAAGGCAACCGACTGGCGTCGTCTAAAAATTCTGTCTTCAGCATTACTATCAAAGTGTTGGTTTTTTTGTTGGAGTGAGTTTCAGCCCGTAAGGACGCTACAAAAATAGATGGTTATCAATGGTGCACCGGTAACGATTATAACAAATAATAACAAAAGTTTTGAGTCGGCATTAGTTTATCAGTCTTTTCCGAGTTTCATTACCTTCCCACTTAACGCGAAACAGGCCGGCCCGGTTTTATAAACCTGCCGGGTCTAACGCCTGTTTTTATTCCACTTTAAACGCCACCTCGTAACCGGAAAACTTGCGGATGTTAATGACGCCCGTATCCAGCAACAGGTACTGCCCTTTTATGCCATGCAGTACGCCCGCTACCTCAGGATTTTTATCTAAATTAAACGACTTGATCTTTAAAGGATAACTGTCTACCGGAAAATGTATGTCCACTAGGGGTTGTTCGGGTAAATAGGTTGTGGCTTGCGGCCCAAACCGCCCGGTAATTTCGGATAATTCGGCTTCACAGATAGCGACTAATTCATCCCGTTTTGCAATCAAGTCCATAGGCTGACTATGCTTTTTAAGCATTTGCTGCCAATTGGTTTTATCACTGACGTGTTTGGCAATGGCAACCTCAATCAATCCGGAAATGTACCGTGATTGTACTTTAAATATCGGCAATGCTTGCATAGCGCCTTGATCTATCCAGCGCGTAGGGGTTTGAGTTTGCCGGGTAATACCTACTTTAATGCCGCTGGAGTTGGCCAGATAAACAATATGCGGCTGTATGCAGAAAGCCTCGCCCCAGGCCGGTTCCCTGCAAGTACCCGCCGCATAATGGCAGGTTTCCGGCTTCATGATGCACATATCGCATTGGGCTAAGGAAATGAAGCAAGGGTAGCAATAACCCTGGTTGAAACTTTTTTTAATCGATCTATTACAATGCACACAAAAAATATGACCTGTATAGGTCAGTTTGATCGGCTTGCCGATCAGCAGATTCAAGGCGATGCTTTGATCGCCTAACGGCAACTCGTATTGAACCGGACTGTCCAGGCGGGTGTGCATTTTTTTTAATGGCCCCTGCATATAGGCATTCCTCTATGTGTTAATTACAGCGATTAACTTAACGATTACCTACAAAAAAATGCCCCGTTAGTTACCTAACGAGGCGACTTCAGGCTTAAGTCATCCTCAATAAATCAACGCTTTTTCTGCGAGGCTTGAGGTTCTACGCCTTTTTTGTACCCTGGAAACTTATTTTTTAGTTTCAGGCTTAACAGCTTCTTTTGCCTTATCAGTTGCAGGCGCTTTATCGGTTGCAGGCGCTTTTTCTTCGACGACTTCATCAACAATGACTTCTTCACCGACGATTTTGCCGTTTTTATCTTTAACTTCTTCAACGATGACTTCTTCCGCAACCGGTTGCTCTGTAGGAGCTGCTACAGCTTTTGGTTGGTCGTCCGTCAGTGGTACCAATATTTCTACTTTGGCCTGTTTGCGCAACGTTTCTACCATGGTTTGCACTTTTTTACGTTGTAAATAAGGCATCAGTTGCTCTTTTACAGCTTCCAACGGAGGCGGAGTTTGTTTGCGGGAGTCTTCTCTCAAGATGACGTGCCAGCCGAATTGGGTTTGAACAGGCGTTTTGGTGTATTTTCCTTTTTCCAGTTTTTCAACGGCTGCGGAGAAAGGAGCGACCATTTGACCGGGAACAAACCAGCCTAAATCACCGCCGTTTTGCGATTCCTTGGCATCCAGCGAGTTTTTGTTGGCTAATTTGGCAAAATCTGCGCCTTTGTCTAATTCTACAATCAGTTTTTTAGCTTCGTCTTCGGTTTTAACTAAAATATGGCGCGCTTTATATTCGGTGCCGTTTTCACCAGCGACCTTGCTGTCATATTCAGCTTTGACTTCGGCGTCGGTGACTGGATTCGCTTTGATGAAGTTTTGTACGTCAGCCTGGGTTAATAAGGTTTTTTTTGCGCTTTCCAGCTGGGCTAAGATTTCAGTCGATTTGTCCAAATGCTTTTGTTCGGCGTCCTGCACCAATAGTTCACGTTGGATCAGTTCTTCAATCAATTTTTCTTTAGGGAAAGTTTGGCCGTGACCGCGCTCGGAAATTTCTTTTTGCAACTGGTCTAAGGTCGACTTGGCAATATACTGGCCGTTGACGATGGCAATGGCATCGGCTTTGTCAACAGCAGGTGTCGCTGACGTGTTGGCGGCTTTTTGGTCGCAACCGGAGATCAGTGCAGTGCCGACAACCAGTAAAGGGATAATCATTTTTTTCATTTATAAGCTTCCTGTAGTTTCTTCAGAGGGTGAGAGGGCATTGATGCCTAAGGCATGAATTTGTTGTTTCATCATGTCGCCCAGCGCCTTGTAGACGAGTTGGTGGCGCTGTACCAAGGATTTTCCTTCAAAAGCCTCGGCGACAATCGTGACATGATAGTGGCCGCCGCCGCTTCTGGCCCCGGCATGTCCGGCATGAGCGGCGCTATTGTCGAGAATTTCCAACAGCTCCGGTTTAAAAGCGTCATTTAATAATTGTTTGATTTGTTCGGATGTCATTGAGGAAATACCTTTTTAAAGGGTTTAACGGTAACGTTAAGGTAAACGCCGGCATCGTTATAGGGATCGGCATCGGCCCACACTTGGGCGGCGGCCAGATTGTCGAATTCTGCAACAACCAGACTGCCGGTAAAACCGGCATCACCCGGGTTATCACTGTCTACCGCAGGGTGCGGCCCGGCTAACAGCAAACGTCCTTCATCCTGTAACGCTTGCAGCCTTTTAAGATGAGCTGGGCGGGCGGATAGTCTTTTTTCCAAGCTGTCCGCCACATCGGCACTGATAATTGCATATAACACTATTAATCCTCTGATTCCGGGATATATTTATATAAAAACAGCATTTGTACCCCCATAAATACTACCATCAAAGCCGGTGCGATAAAGGTTTTAAAAGTGACCCAGTCATCTGTGTTGTAATTATACATAACATAAACATTGATGAAACCAACGCTGATAAAGAAACTGGCCCAGCTAAAATTCAAGCGTTTCCAAATCAATGACGGCAACGTTAAGTTGCTGGACATCATTCGTTCAATAAAGGTTTTTTTACCGATAAAGTGACTGCTTAAAAAAGCGATGCCGAATAGCCATTCTATGATGGAAAACTTCCATTTCAGGTATTGTTCATCATGTAAATAAATGGTTGCTCCGCCGAATACAACAACCAAACCTAATGTAATCCATTGCATGGTTTCAACTTTGCGGTGTTTAAACCAGGCATAAGCAACCTGAACAATGGTGGCCGCAATAACAACAGCAGTCGCTATATAAATATCGTACAGTTTATAGGCGATAAAAAAGAGAATAATAGGAAAGAATTCGAGTAGCTGTTTCATAGTAACTGGGGTGAGGGTGGTCAGGCGTAAGTTTCTATAATTCTCTTCTTGATCTGTGGCCTTGAAGAGCTTTGTTTATACCGATTGATTGCTTTAAGTAGGCTTGACGGAGCGGCATTGTAGGTTTTTTCATGGTGAATGTACATGCCTGCATTGTTATTTCTGTTAAAATAAGCATCATTTTTGGAGACGATTGATGGATAAAAATACGCAAACTGAAATAGAGGCGGCTGCATTCAGGCAGTTAATCAGCCATTTACAAGAACGCACGGAGGTTCAAAATATTGATTTAATGGTTTTAGCCGGATTTTGCCGGAATTGTCTCGCCAAGTGGTATGCCGCTGCGTCCACAGAGCAGGGCATAACCATGGATTATGAGCAGGCCAGGGACGTGATCTACGGCATGCCTTATAAGGAATGGAAAGACCTGTATCAACGCGAGGCGACAGCGGAAACACAGGCTGCTTATAACAGCAAGCAGCAGCCTACAAGTTCAACATAAGGTAACTTGCACGGAAAAAGATGACAAGCTTGAGCACAAAGTTACCCGCTATAAATTACATAGAGCCTTAAGGCTTTAGCCTCCGTCGCCGATGTTCTCCCAGGCATTGCCGCCTTCTTCCAAGGCCTGCAGTTTTTTAGTGGTTTCTTGCTGTTGGGTACGCAATGCTTCGAGTTCCTGGTCGTCATCCGCCCGGAAATTTATAACCAATACATCAATCCTGGCGCTTTGTTCAATCAGTTCAGTCACCAGCTTTTGTCTGTAGTCATCTGTCGCTTTCATGGGTCAATCCTTAGGATAGTAGTCTGCGCAATCCAAAACACCGATCAACTTAAACTGGATCCAGGTCGGCTATGGCCTTTCTAACCAGATCGCTTAAGGCCGTGCCGTCTTGCCGGCAATAAGCGATAATCTCTCGCCGCATTCTGGGATCCCATGATCTTAAAATGTGTTTTTTTACGCCGTCGGCGGCGATTTCTTTATTGCTTTCCGCGTTAAAAAAATCGCCGATATTGTTGGCCATTTTGATAAGTATTTCAATTTTCATGGTGCCGTTAAATGAGTGGTTAGTTATGGGTTAAGCGTTGCGGATGCGTATAAACAACATGTTGGTCGTCACGCGCAAAACCGATCAACGTTAATCCCGCTTCATCTGCCAGCCTGATGGCTAAGCCGGTAGGCGCGGAAATGGCGGCCAGTAGGGTAATGCCTACGCTGGCGGTTTTTTGTACCAGTTCATAACTGGCGCGGCTGGTGACCAGCACAAATCCTTCGGCTACATTTTTGCCGCTACGCAATAATAAACCGATGAGCTTGTCCAGCGCGTTATGTCGCCCGACATCTTCGCGTATATCGACGATGCCCTGGCCGGGAACCACCCAGGCGGCGGCGTGTACCGATCCGGTCAAGCGGTTGAGGGTTTGGCGTTGCTTGATGTCCGTTAACGCTGAAAACAACTCGTTTGCCGATAAGCTTAAGTCACCGGCGACGGCATTAGGTTGGCGTATGGCTTGTCGTAAGGTGCTTGCGCCGCAAAGACCGCAACCGGTGCGGCCGGTTAAATTACGGCCTTTATCGGCCATACATTCAGCCCGTTGCTCAGGGATTTTTAAATGGACTTCAATGCCGTTGTAGCGATTATATGTGCGCACGGATAAGAGTTCTTGCGGGGCTTTGATAATACCTTCGGTAATGCTAAAACCCAGCGCAAACTCTTCCAGATTGGTAGGGGTTGCCAGCATGACAACATGGGGCGTGCCGTTGTAACCCACGGAAACCGGCACTTCTTCAGCAATAT
>PMJA01000288.1 GCA_003158415.1 Methylobacter sp. | reverse complement strand
TGGAAGCGCGGGATGTCATGCAGGTGTTGCAAAATGATCCCGATGCGCCTGCCGATTTGCGCCAAAAGTCCTTGCAATTGGCGGGCAGGGTCATTGAATTCGACCCGGATGTGCGCGGCGGCCAGGGTTATGCGATTGCCCGCGACATACTCGAATCCGGCCGGGCCTGTGCGAAAATGAAGGCCATTATTCAGGCTCAGGGAGCAAAAGTGATAGACCTGCACCCCGGCAGTCTGTGTCATGAGGTGGTCGCCGACAGCGACGGCTACATCATACATATCGATAACTTCCTGATGGCGAAAATAGCCCGCCTTGCAGGCGCCCCGATGATGAAAAAAGCGGGCGTCGATTTATTGAAAAAACTGGGTAACCCAGTTAAAAAAGGCGAGGTTTTATACCGCATTTATGCTGAATTCCCGGCTGATTTTAAATTCGCCCAGAATGCGGCTGCCCAGGGCAACGGTTATACCATCGGCAATGAAGAACAAATCCTTAAAACACTGGTGGCTTTTTAATCTTAACAGATACAACTCATGATGATACTGGCCTTTCCCGACTATTTAAGCCAAGCGCAACGCCTCGCCTACCGGCTTAATGCGCCGCTGGCTGTAGTCATGGTGCATCATTTTCCCGATAGCGAAAGCTTTATCCAACTGCCGCCGTCATTGCCGGAGCATGTCATTGTGTGCCGCAGCCTCAACCAGCCCAATGACAAATTGATCGAGTTGTTACTTTGCGCCACCACGGCGCGGGAGTTGGGTGTCAATCGCCTGACTCTGGTTACACCTTATTTAAGTTATATGCGCCAGGATTTCGCCAATCAACCGGGCGTGGCCGTAAGCCAGCGCATTATCGGCCAGCTGCTTGCCGACTTGTTCGACGATGTACTCACTGTCGATCCGCATTTGCATCGTATCTCATCGCTGGCCCAGGCCATTCCGATTAAAAATGCCATCAGCCTGAGCGCGGCGGATGCCATAGGGTGTTTTTTAAAGCAACAACTGGACGTAGCCGTGCTGTTAGGGCCGGATAGCGAATCGGAACAATGGGTCGCCAGTATCGCCGACAAAATCGGTTTCGATTATTGCATCGCCCATAAAGTAAGACAGGGCGATAAAGACATAACAATGACTTTGCCGGATTATGACTTCTTCAGTAAACCCATTGTCATCATAGACGACATGGCCAGCACCGGCAGAACCCTAGGCAAGGCGGCTGCGCTATTGCAAGCCGTAGGTGCTAAAGATATTTATGCCATCGTGACGCATGCGTTGTTTTGCGGTGATGCCGAAGCGCACATCCGGCATGCAGGGATCAAGACCCTCTGGAGCACGGACAGCATAGACCATTCGACTTCCTGTATACAGCTTGATGCGTTGTTGGCGGATGCGATTAAGGCGATTATTTGATGATAGGCCGGAAATACACCACAGAGACACAGAGGCACAGAGGCACAGAGTTCATAAAGTATTAAAACTTTATCAGCCTAATTGAGGGTGATTGTTGTGCATTGTGCAAAATCTACCTAGAACATCCAAAGCCAGCTTTGGATTCCAGATTCCAGAGTTCAGCTGGCTTTGAATAAAAATCCTCTGTGCCTCTGTGTGTCTGGGGTGAATGGATGTTTTTAAATTAGTGTATATTACCAAGCACCAATTGCTGGTTAATATCGGCCAGATCGGTTTCGACGATGACGCCGGACGCAGCCTTCAAGCGAATGATATTTACCAGATAACCGTAACGGGCTTGCAGCAAATCGCGTTTCGCGCTAAACAACTGCTGTTGCGCATTCAGTACGTCGATACTGGTGCGCACGCCGACGTCGTAGCCGATTTTAGTTGAATCCAGCTGGCTTTGGCTGCTGGTTAAGGCCTGTTCGTAGGCTTTAACCTGCGCAATGCTGGTACTCAGGTTCAAATAAGCGCTCTGCGTATCTTGTTTCATTTGACGTCGGGCAATTTCAACATCATCCTGCGCTTTTTGCTTATTAAAGATTGCTTGCCGTACACGCGAGCTGGTGGAGCCGCCTTGATACAAGGGGAGTTGCATCTGCACGCCTATCGTGCCGTTTTTAAGGTCGCTGCCGAAACCATAAAAACTGCCGTTAGCATAAGTATCGGTATAGCTGGCGACGGCATCCACGGTAGGCAAATGACCGGCATTGGCGCGTTCTACTTCCTGTGCTGACAGTTTGACGGCATCCTGGCGAATTTGTATGTTCAGATCATTTTCCGCTGCAACTTCCAGCCATTTGTCCATGCTTTGTTCCAAGGCATGGGTTTTAATGTCCGCTTTTACTGTCGCCAATTTTTGCGGAATTTCTCCGGTAATCGCCTGCACCGCACGTAGTGTAATTTGATGGTCGTTAATGGCGGCTATTTCTTGAGCCACAATTAAATCGTAACGGGCTTGCGCGTCGTTTACATCGGTGATCGTGGCCGTTCCGACGTCAAAATTCGCCTTGGCCTGTTCTAACTGGCTCAAAATTGCGGTTTTTTGCGCCTGCATCAAGCCGATTTTATCCTGTGCGAGCAGCACATCGAAATAGGCTTGCGTGGTGCGTAAAATCAAAGTCTGTTGCGTTAAATTAAGTTGCTTGTCGGCCTGACTCACTTGGGTTTTAGCCTGATCCATTTGCACCAGATTTTGTTTGCGATAAATCGGTTGGCGCGCCTCAATGCCATATTGATAACCGGCAAACGATTGTCCGCCGTTTCTGATCAGGGCAGCACCTACCGCTCCCAATCCGAAAAAGTTAACATCGGTGCGCGAAGCGCTGGTTCCGGCGTTGAAATTAACCTGCGGCCTATAGAGCGCCTTGCCTTGCTCAATGATTTCTTGTGCGGCCTGATTGGCGCTCAACGCCGACGCCAGTGTGGGGTCATGCGCCAGCGCCTGGTTATAAATATCCGCTAGCGATTGCGGCTTGTCGTCCCCCGCAACAACAGAAGTTGCCCATGTAGACGTTGCGTAAATCAATGAAATAACAAGGATCGAATGTTTTAGCATGTAGTGGAAACCTCTGGTTAAAACGCTACTAACCACGAAGAGCACGAAGGACACGAAGTTAACTGTTTTTCTTCGTGATCCCTTCGGCTGTGCTCAGGACAGACTTCGTGGTGTGTTCTTAGTCTGATTTAACATCAATTACATCATCAATTGATTCTATCTTCACCCTAAACCAGGCGGCATACAGCGCGGGTAAAAACAGTACGGTCAATAAGGTGGCAATCGCCAGACCGCCCATAATAGCAACTGCCATCGGGCCGAAAAACACGCTGGTCGTAAGCGGTATCATCGCTAAAATGGCGGCGGCAGCGGTGAGCATGATGGGCCTGAAACGGCGTATGGTCGATTCGACTACCGCCCGCCACGGCTCCAGGCCTGATGCGCGATCCTGATCGATTTGATCGACCAAAATCACCGAGTTGCGCATAATCATGCCGGACAGCGCAATAGTTCCCAACATGGCGACAAAACCGAACGGCTTATCAAACAGCAATAAGGCAATGGTGACACCGATCAAGCCTAAAGGCGCGGTTAAGATCACTAACAATACACGGGAAAAACTTTGCAGTTGCACCATTAATATCGTCAGCACCGCAATTAAAAACAGCGGTAATCCCGCCGCCACCGATGCGCCGCCCTTGGACGACTCTTCAATCGCGCCGCCCGTTACCAAGCTGACGCCTAGCGGTAAACCGGCTTTAATTACTCTTAATTGTTCCTCTATTTGTTGCGATACCACAGGCGCTTGCACATCGCCTTGCAAATTGGCGCGCACGATAATGGAGGGTTCGCGATTACGCCGCCAGATGACGCCTTCTTCAAACGCCGAGGTCAGCGTCGCGATTTGCGCTAGCGGCACGCCGCCGGATGGTGTATTGATCATTAAATCTGGTAAGTGCGACAAGTGCTTACGTTCGGATTCCGGGCCGCGTGCAACCAGGTCTATACGCTCATTGCCTTCCCTGAATTCAGTGATGAATAGTTCTTGTATGGCGCCATTAATCACCGTGGCAATATCGACCGTGCTAACGCCTAATAAACGGGCTTTCGCCTGATCGATCTCCACATGGACAACTTTACTGGGCTCTTCCCAATTGAGTTGTACATTCAGTAGATTACCATGGGCACGCATCACCTCGGCGACCTGTCGGGCAATGTTCCGGATTTGCGCAATGTTAGTGCCGGATACCCTAAATTGCACGGGAAAGCCCACCGGCGGGCCGTTTTCAAGGCGCAACACGGACGCGCGCAAGGCCGGAAAATCCCGCTCAAACAACGCAAGCAAATCGTTACGCAAGGCTTCACGAGCGGCCAGGGTTTTAGTCAAAATCACAAATTGCCCGAAGCCGCGATGTGGTAATTGTATATCCAGCGGCAAATAAAAACGCGGTGCGCCGGTGCCGATATAGGCGACATAGTTTTCTATGCCTTCATGTTTTTGGATCCAATCCTGCAACCAAGCCTCAAGTTTTTTAGCTTGCGCATCGGTGGCGGCGTAGGAAGCGCCTTCGGTCATGCGTAAATCGACGACCAACTCCAGCCGGGTCGAATCGGGAAAGAACTGCTGCTGCACTTTGCCAAAGCCGACTATAGACAAGACAAATAATGTCAGGGTAATAGCGATAACCGTTTTGCGGTAGCGGACGCAGGCGGTGACGACGGCCCGAAAAGCTTGGTAGAATTTTGTATTATAAATATCGTGATGGTGAGCGGCGTCG
>PMJA01000221.1 GCA_003158415.1 Methylobacter sp. | reverse complement strand
GATACCAGCAGGACACTGTCGCTGTATAACAAGGACGGCCTGACCCGCGTGCACTACGGCCCGTATGCTAACGCGAACGAAGCACGCAATGCGGCCAGCCGACTTGCAGCATCGCTCGGCTTTACACCCTTCGTGAGTATGCACTGATGCACACCGCCGCCAACATCGTTGTCGGCTTCGTGGCCATCATCCACCTATATATCCTCGTGCTGGAGATGTTCCTGTGGGAACAACCTGTCGGACTGCGCACGTTCAACATGGACGAAGACTTCGCTGCCGCCACTCGCGTTATGGCGGCGAATCAGGGTTTGTATAACGGATTTCTGGCGGCGGGATTGATCTGGAGTTTGTTCACTGGCGATATTCACGTGCAGCGGTTCTTTCTTGGCTGTGTGCTGACGGCGGGTTTTTACGGGGCGTTGACTGTGCATGCGAGGATACTTTTGGTGCAGGGTGGGCCGGCGCTGTTGGGGTTGCTTTTGCTGGCGTTTGTGTAGCACCTTCTCCCATACCACCGTTCGTCGTGAGTCCACACCATACCGTTCGTCCTGAGCTTGTCGAAGGATGGGCGGATTTACGGCTACGCTTATTGACACCGTAGGGCAGAAACCCGTCCGGCTCAGTTAACCCGTTCGCTGAGCGGAGTCGAAGCGATTTTTCTGGCTTCGACTCCGCTCAGGCAGCGGTTTATCTTGCTAGGCGGCGCTTAACTTAATGGCAGTGAGCAACAAAGACCAGAGCCCATTAAATAGATTCAATGTCAGGAACCGTCATCATTCCTTCCTCCACCAAAACCGCTTCACCGCCTACTCGCATTTGGGCGCCATTGAAAATCCGCCGGGTGAAAACATCAGCAATATAATAGGTGTAATTCATCGGGCTACTCCGTAATGCTGACTTGAACGCTACTATTTTCTATGCGAACGGGGTATGCGGGCAGGGTTACCGTTTCATCTTCAAGACAGACGCCCGTTTGCAGATTGAAATGTTGTTTATATAAAGGCGACGCGACGACCGGCTGACCGTTAATGTCACCGATGATGCCGCGCGATAAGACATTAGCATGACTGAAAGGATCGTAATTATTGATGGCATAAACGGCTTTATCTTTAGGCATATAAAAAATAGCGACCTGTAGGCCTTCAACCAAGGCGCAAACGCCGGAATCGGGCTGTAAATCATCAACATGACAAACAACTTGCCAGCGGGCCATTACGCTACCTCCACGAGTTTAAAATGTTTCCGTTCTTCTGCATCGGCGGGTCGGATTTGTCCGCGTTCTTCGACAAACATTACGTTATCATCCGGCTGCTCACTGTTGATAAAGTGACGGAAGCGCTTAAGTTTAGACTCATCTTCAATCGTGGTTTTCCACTCGCATTGATAAGTATCAATGACATGCTGCATTTGTTGCTCTAATTGCCCACACAAGCCCAGTTTGTCATCAATCACCACCGACTTTAAATAATCCAGCCCCCCTTCCATATTTTCCATCCACACCGAGGTGCGTTGCAGGTGGTCGGCGCTGCGCACATAAAATGACAGAAAGCGGTCGATGTATTTAATCAACGTAGCTTTATCCAGGCCGGTGGCGAATAAGTCGGCGTGTCGCGGCTTCATTCCACCGTTACCGCAGACATACAAATTCCAGCCGTTTTCCGTGGCGATAACGCCGACATCTCTGCTCTGTGCTTCGGCGCATTCGCGCGTACAACCGGATACGGCAAGTTTTATTTTATGCGGCGAGCGCAAGCCTTTATAACGATTTTCCAGTTCTATTGCCAGGCCGACACTATCATCTACGCCATAGCGGCACCAAGTGCTGCCGACACAGGACTTAACCGTGCGTAATGATTTGCCGTAGGCGTGGCCGGATTCAAAGCCCGCCGCTATGAGTTCTTTCCAGATAGGCGGTAGTTGGTCGACCCGTGCGCCGAATAAATCCACGCGCTGACCGCCGGTTATTTTAGTATAAAGATTATATTTTTTGCCCACCTGGCCCAGCGCAATCAGCATGTCCGGGCTGATTTCACCGCCAGTGATGCGCGGCATAACTGAATAAGTACCGTCTTTTGCATATTGGTCAGAAAGGTATCGTTGGTGTCCTGTAAACCTAAGTGCTCTGTTTTCAGGATATAGTCATTCCAGTGGGAGCCAAAATAGAAGCAACCTCCGGTTTGCAAATTTCGCAGCCTTTACCCTTGCCGTACCGTTCCAGTAAATCATTAAAGGTTTTAATTTCTTCTACCCTAATCAGCGTGTAAAGATCTTGCCGGATGTAGGCAAAATGTTCACACAAGTCGGTATTGACTTCATAGCCCTGCTTAGCCAACTCCGAGTCCATCACCGATTTAAGCAAGGCCGCACAGCCGCCGCAACCCGTGTCGGCTTTAGTTTGTGCTTTTAACTCGCCGATCGTATTACAGCCCGCTTCTATCGCCTGACAAACTGCACCTTTGGTGATATCGTAGCAAGAACAGATTTGCGCGGATAGCGGCAAGGCGTCCGGGTCTAAACCTACCGATTCGTCGGATCGGGACGGTAAGATCAGCGAGTCAGGGTTTTCAGGCAGTTCAATGCCGTTCAGGTAGTATTGCAATAAAGTGCCGTAACTCGAAGCGTCGCCGACCAATACCGCGCCCAGCAAGAATTGTTTATCTTCGCTAACCACTAGGCGTTTATAGACGGCGTCGGCGCCGTTTTGATAGGCATAAACCAAGGCGCTCGGCGTTTTGGCATGGGCATCGCCGATGCTGGCGACATCCACGCCCATCAGTTTCAACTTGGTGCTCATATCGGCGCCGGTAAAGTAGGCCATTTTACCGGCCAAATTCGCCACCACGGTACGCGCCATGGCATAACCGGGCGCGACCAAACCGTAGATCATGCCATTCCAGAGCGCACATTCGCCGATGGCATAAATGTCGGGGTCTGAGGTAAGGCATTGGTCGTTAATGACGATGCCGCCGCGCGGGCCTACTTCCAGGGCGCAGTCGCGGGCGATGTCGTCACGGGGGCGTATGCCGGTCGAGAACAAGACGAGATCGGTTTCCAGTTCTTCGCCGTCGGCAAAGCACATCTTATTGGCACAGTGCTCGCCGTCGGTAATCAGGCTGGTGTTTTTACCCGTATGCACGATGACGCCCAAGTCTTCGATCTTGCTCCGCAGCATCGCGCCGCCCGCATCATCCAGCTGAACCGCCATCAGGCGCGGGGCGAATTCTACGACGTGCGTCTGCAACCCCAAGTCTTTTAATGCTTTCGCGGCTTCCAGCCCTAACAGCCCGCCGCCGACAACAACCCCCACTTTGCTGTTTTTAGCCGCTGCCGCCAAGGCTTCAAGATCCTCAATCGTGCGATAAACCAGGCACTGGGCCCGGTCATGTCCCNNGTACAGGCGGTACAAAAGGGAAAGATCCCGTCGCCAGCACCAGCTTGTCATAACGGATGGTGATACCTTTTTCAGAAACCACGGTTTTAGAGTCACGATAAATTTTGGCCGCTTTATCACCAATGTGAATAGTGATGCCGGATTGCTCAAAAAAGCCGGGTTCAACCAGCGATAAATCTTCGGCGGATTTTCCGGAAAAAAATTCGGAGAGATGGACCCGGTCATAAGCCACTCTGGGCTCTTCGCAAAAAGTAACGATGTCATAGTTGTCTTTAATCGGATTTGCGACCAGATTGGCCAGAAAGTGCTGTCCAACCATGCCATTACCGATGACGACCAGTGTTTTTTTTATGTTCATGTTCAACCTCGAAAGCTATGCTGTTTGATACTTAAGTTTCCGGCATTTAAAAGCTGATATTGCCCGACATCCATATTTTTTGGATAATATCAGCCATTGCCGCAGGACTAATAACTGAATCCTGTATAAAGTTTCATGGCAAAAAAAAACGTCGTAAACCCGTGTATCAATAACGACACAATGATTTAGTCGACGTCTTTGTCAGATTGCTCAACATTGAGCAGAAAGTGTGGCTCAAACTCTGAAGCCTCCTATAATTATATAGCACAAACTATGCCAATTTTATTGATAAGTGTTTTTATTGTTATAATGGCTTAATAAAAACAATTATTTACGATGTTATGTTTGGAAGGTCGGCGTGTGGCGACAGCAGCAGTCAGGAGCGGAGAGTTTGGGTTGCGCTCCAGTTATGTGCAGTAGGGGCGTATTTTGCACCAAATAAGAACGGCAGGGGTTTAAAACAAAAAACTGACTATCGCTTTTAACCGACCTTGTTTGATGACGGGTATGGACAGCATGCTGCTCAGGCTATTCAGTTCGGGACTGTAATCAGTCGCACGATCGCCGGTGATGATCGGCAATATTGTCCGGCGTAATTTCCTTTCAGCGAACGGCTTAACTTAACGGCATTGGGTAGCAAACGATTGGATTCTGTATATTTACTGGTTGGGGGTTACATCGTCGATTTGAATCAGTGCCGCATGGGCAGAAGCAATACAATCAACGCCGGATTGCACACTAAGCCGCCCGTGTGCGGCTGTTGTTTGGTATGATAGTCCCAGTTTTCCGGTCATTGCATAGTCGGTGTCGGGGTTATTCGTTTATTCAACCAACTGCCAGTTAAATGCCGCCAGCCAAACAATCTGTGTTTTCACTGCCTTATTTTGCCGATAGCGCCGAGCTGTTTTCCCCTATTGCCCACCGGCCTTGGTCGGTTTTTTTGGATAGCAGTTCTCCGTACAGCAATCAGGGCAGATACGATATTATCGCCGCCGATCCAGTATGTACTTTGGTGACGCACGGTGATACGACGACGATCACCCGTGATAATTTGACCGTCACATCCGGCGCCGATCCCTTTGATTTGGTTAAACAACAGCTGGCGTTCGATGTTGAAGGTTTTGATGAGCTGCCCTTCAACGGCGGCGCCATCGGTTATTTTTCCTATGATTTGGCGCGAAGGCTGGAGTCGCTGCCGGTGATTGCCGAAGATGCGGAGCATATTGCCGAAATGGCGGTAGGTATTTATCCATGGGCCATCATCGTTGATCACTGGCAACGGCAAACCGTTCTGGTTGGGCAGGGCCTGGATGAACAGCGGTGGCAGGCGTTAATCACGCAGTTCAGCCGATTACCCGAAGCGCAAGCGCCCGTGGCTTTTAAGGTGGTGAGCGCCATACACTCCAATATGGATCAGGCTGCCTATATCCGGGCGTTTGACCGGATTAAGCAATATCTGAAGGACGGCGATTGTTATCAGGTTAATCTGGCGCAACGCTTTGTTGCCCGTTGCGAGGGCGATCCGTGGTTGGCTTATCAAAAACTGCGGAAATTAAACGCCGCGCCGTTCAGTTGTTACCTTAATTTTCCGGAAGTGCAGATTTTAAGTTCGTCGCCGGAGCGTTTTTTAAAGCTCACTCAGGGCGTTGTTGAAACCAAGCCGATTAAAGGTACGCGGCCCAGGAAACAGGATGAGTTTGAAGACCGGCAGCAAATAACCCAGCTGGAAAACAGCGATAAAGACAGGGCGGAAAACCTGATGATAGTCGATTTGCTGCGTAATGATATTAGTAAAACCTGCAAAAAAGGCTCGGTAAAAGTGCCGGTTATTTTTGATGTGGAAAGTTACGCCACCGTGCATCATTTGGTGAGTACCGTAACCGGGCTGTTGGCGGACGACCAACACGCCTTGGATTTGTTAAAAAGCTGTTTTCCGGGCGGCTCCATTACCGGCGCACCCAAAATACGCGCTATGGAAATTATTGAAGAACTGGAGCCAAACCGGCGCGGCGTTTATTGCGGCACCATCGGTTATATCGGTTTTAACGGCAATATGGACAGCAATATCGCCATTCGGACGCTGGTGCATTCCAATAATACTATCCGTTGCTGGGCGGGCGGCGGTATTGTCAATGATTCGGTGGTGGAAGCCGAATATCAGGAAAGTTTTGACAAAGCGGCGGCGCTGCTGGATTTGTTGCAGCAATTGACGGTGATATGATCGTCATTAAGCTGGGCGGCAGCTTGTCCTATTTGGACGCCCTGATTAACTGTCTGGATAGCGTAGAGAAAAATTATCAGGGCAGGGCGGTGGTGATCGTTCCGGGCGGCGGCGTGTTTGCCGATCAAGTCCGGTTGGCGCAACAGCGCTGGCAGTTTGACGACCGCACCGCGCACCGCATGGCGATTTTGTCCATGCAACAGATGGCTCTGTTGCTTAACGGAGTTAAGCCTGATTTTGCGTTGGCAGGTTCTGTGGCGGATATACGGCGACAATTGCAGCGGCAGGCCTGCGTCATCTGGTCGCCGGATAATGCCGAGCTGGAGCAGGCGGAAATCCCGGCGTCCTGGGATATTACCTCGGATAGTCTGGCGGCCTGGTTGGCCCAAGTGCTTTCCGCCTCTGAGCTTATCCTGGTGAAATCTGCCAATATTGATGCAAACCTCAGTCTACAGCAGTTCGCGAAAATGAACATTATTGATAAAGGGTTTTGCGATTTTGTAATGCAAGCGGCTTTTAAAATACAGGTTATTAATCAACAAAATTTCTGGTAGCGATGGACGAGCAATTTCGCCAGCACATCGAATCTCTGCAGCCCTCCTTTGAGGTGCTGATCAATTGCGAGCCATTTCAATTTGCATCACTTCCGAAGGTTTTACCGAAGGCAGGTGTTTATCTTTTTTCTGATGGTGAGCATCATCTCTATGTCGGACGTACGAACAGCATTCGCAAGCGACTACAACAACACTGCCGCGAGAGTTCTTCTCACAACAGTGCCCCTTCGCTTTTCGCCTAGCCCGTGAGGTACGCAAAGTGACACAAGCAACCTACAAAACCCAAGGCTCCCGGGCGGATTTACTTCAAGACCGAGATTTTGTTTTGGCCTTCACTGATGCTAAAGTACGGTTACGCGCTATGAATATCCGCGTAGTCGAAGAAAGTAATCCTCTTCGCCAAGCGCTACTGGAAATGTATGTGGCTGTTGCTCTGGCTGCGCCATACAATGACTTCGACAACCATTGAGCATAGCTATCTACACAAGTACCAGCCCCTTCTCCCTTGAGGGAGAAGGTTGGGATGAGGGGGATATAACTGGTTGATTTTATTCTCCTCACCCCAGCCCTCTCCAGCAGGAGAGGGAGCTGATGGCTACTGTAACCCATTGTTTCATTGTACATAATAGTTGTGTAGATACCTATGACCATTGAGGGAGCTAAATTATTTCGTGCCTTTCGTGTTTTTCGTGGACGAGGATTTGTCTCTGACCTTGAATCTTGAACCTGTCACTCGATGTTCAAGTTTTTAAA